>PMUF01000551.1 GCA_003167015.1 Chitinophagaceae bacterium
ATATAGTATTGTTTATATCGATGGATTAGATTTCCTCAATAGGGACAGGCTCCCTAAAGAGGACTCCTTCCATAGAATGAGACCCGTTCCACAGGGCGAGACAAATTCCATAGAAAGGGGCCGATTCCCTAGCAGGGACGCGGGGTTGGGCGGATTGCTTAGTATATTTACCAATACACATTTATAAGTAGTAATACTTGCATAAGTGCAATTTCAGTGGTACATTTATGTGTAAATCCGTATCACCCCTAAATCCGTATCAGATGAAGTCCTATCCTTTAACCGTGATGCTATTGCTGCTTGTCAGCATGTCGGCTCTCCAGTCAGCGTCTGCGCAATCGGACGTGCTGGAATTCGCCGCCGGCTCCGGCCCGACCTCTTTCGGATCGACTATCACCAGTCAAGTGATCACCTTCCAGGAAAATACTGCAAACCCCACTGGATGGTCCTTTTCACCCTATTCATCGCCCACGACGACGGCTACTTTTTCTCTCAGCAACCAGCAATATACGCTGCCAGCCAGCCAGAATGCCAATGGGGCTGATGTTTCCTTCGGAGCGACCAATAATAACAGCACTCAGTTAATCACTCCGGCTAAAATTTTCCCGGATATGGCAGGTATCAGCGCGCCGGCTGCCGGCGATTTTACCGCTCTCGATTATCCGGGGCAGACGGGTGAGGGAATTTCGCTGACTCAGAATTATGCCATTTCGATCTTTAATTCGGTGATGGGTCTTTATAATGCCAATGCCGCTGTTAAAGACAGCTTTTACATGGCGAACCTTACTATTACTTTCAATACTCCGGTCACCAACCCAGTGCTTCACATAGTCGGGATCGGCGGTTTTGCAGGCAATGAAGGTTTTTCTTCCGAACTGATGCTGACCACGACCGGCGTCACTCTATCGGAACTTTCCGGTTCCAACGGATTGCTCGTCACGCCGAGCCAGATCCTGAACTCTTATACCACTTATAATGCTACTACCGGCTCCGGAGCGGCTTCCGGTTCTGTGCTGGTTACCGGTATCAACATCACCACCCTGACCTTCAAGGTCTATATGAAGGGAGACGGGCACGGGACGGCATGGTCCACCAGCTCCGAGCATGCGGGCGATGAGTTTTTAGTCGGTGTTTCTCTGCCGGTTACGCAACTGGTGCTGCCGGTGACGTTGAGTGCCTTTACTGCTCAGTCGCAAGGCAATGCTGCATTGCTGAACTGGACGACCGCAACGGAGGAAAACAGCAGTTATTTCAACGTGCAAGCCAGCAGGGATGGCACTTCCTGGAGCACTGTCGGTGAAGTAAAGGCAACAGGTAACAGCGCCACTCCTGAAAATTATTCGTTCGTCGATAATGCCGTCGCATCCGGCAATAACTATTACCGGGTAGTGGAAGTCAGCCTGGACAACTCGGAAATCTATTCTGTCGTCAGGCAACTGACTTTTGGTTCCTCCACTGTGCTGAGCTATTATCCCAACCCGGTTAAGAATAGTGTGACGATCACCACGAGTGCGACTTCGCCTCAGTCGGTGACGGTGATCAGCGCCGACGGGCGGTTGCTTCAGCAGAACAATCAATTCGTCTCCGGGGGAAGCATCGATCTCAGTTCCTATACGGCCGGGATCTATTTCCTGGCGATCAGGAATACAGGCGGGCAGACCGAGGTGCTGAAGATTTTAAAAGACTAGCGTTGGCGCGGGTTCGGGCGGGTCAAGGCGGTCAAAATCCTTAAAAAATCAGGGAAAATTAGAGAAAGCAGGCTAAATAATGAAAAAAATGTACTTTTAGCCCATATTCACTAATCCATAAACAGATAACGATGAACAAAGCCGAATTAATTGACAAGATTGCGGGGGATGCCGAAATTTCCAAAAAGCAGGCTACGGCAGCTCTTGATTCCTTCACAGAAGCGATTGCCAAAACCCTCAAGAAAGGGGATAAAGTTACTCTTGTAGGCTTCGGTACTTTCTCTGTGTCCAAGCGGGCCGCCCGTACTGGCCGTAATCCGCAGACCGGCGCTACCATCAAGATCAAGGCGAAGAAAGTAGCCAAGTTCAAAGCTGGCGCGACTTTGTCTTCCAAGGTCTAGCATTCCTTTTTCCATCGATTTGACTAACCCGGTTCGGATGCGGACCGGGTTTTTCGTTTTTGCCCCCTGATTATGTCGTCAATCCACCGGATGAGTAATCATATCTCCTCTTATGTTTGTGTAATCAATAAAAACAGATTTTATGCAAAAGGTTATAACGTTTCTTTGGTTCAAGGATACGCTGGCCGAGGAGGCTGCGAATTTTTATGTCTCTGTGATCAAAGGTGCGAGGATCACCAAGCTCATGCGTGTCGGTAAGGCGGGACCGGGGCCTGAGGGATCGGTGCTGACGGTGGAGTTCGAGATCGGCGGGCAGACCTTCGTCGCATTGAACGGTAATCCGGAATCCAACTTCACGGAGGCCATGTCTCTGATGATTAACTGCGACACGCAGGAAGAGATAGATACCTATTGGGAGAAGCTATCAGCCGGCGGGAAGAAGGTGCAGTGCGGGTGGTTGGTGGACAAGTATGGGGTATCCTGGCAGATCGTTACACCTTTGTTGCTCGAGATGCTGAATGATAAAGATGCTGCGAAGTCGGAAAGGGTGATGCGGGCAATGATGCAGATGACGAAGATAGAGATTGCTCCGTTGAAGAAGGCATACGACGGGTAGGGCGCCTATGGGCCTTTGCGGAAGCCGCCACCGCCACCGCCATTGCCGCCGCCGCCACGGAACCGGCCGCCGGGGCCCATGCCTTGCGGTCTGTTGTGCTGGGAGCCTTTGAAATTATTCAGGTTATACGTGAAGGTGAGCATCACATATTGCTGGAGGGTGGTCGTGCGGGTATCCGATACCAGGTTTTGAGAGACCGATTTGCTGACCGAAGTATTCTGGTGCAACAGATCGAATACCGTCAGCCGTAATTCCCCATTTTTCTTTTTGAACATTTCCTTGGCGATACTGGGCGTGAGCAGAGGTACGCTCTCGTTATATCCGGGGGTCTTGTTATCGGCGATCGTATAAGTTAACGTGGCGGCGATGAGCCAGCCACTGTTGGTATAGGCCGTGACTTCGGCATTGAACACCTGGGAGAAAGCGTTCAGGTTGGATGCGTGGCTGAGGGTGTTACGGTTGATCGTATAAGTAGATGCTGAACTGAAGTTCATGTCGAAATTCTTCTTGATATTGGTTGTCCAGTTGACTTTTTCAGTAAAAGCGGTGGAACGGGTATAATCATGCTGAAAACTGGAAGAATCGTTGGATTTGACGAGGTTCTGGCTCTGGGAATAATTGATATCGGTAATAAGGTTGAGGTTGGATTTGGGATGTTTGAGGGCCCAGCCGTAATTGAAATAGCCGGCTACGTTATAGGTGCCGTTGAGGTTGACGTAGGTGGTGCTGTCGCCGCCTTTGATGGTGGGGGTGATTTGATTTTGAATATCGTTGACCGTGGTGCTGGCGTTGAGGGTAGCGAACAGCACATGGTTATTCGACGGGTTGAAGGATTGGTATAATATCCGGAGGCTATGGGTGAATTGGGGTTTCAGCTCGGGATTGCCCGTCAGGAAATTGATATCGTCCGACGTGGTGGTCAGGGGCTGTAACTGGCTGGCGCTGGGGCTGCCGGTGCGGCCCATATAGTAGATCCGCAGCCGCTGGTTGTTGCTGAAAGAGTAATTGAACTGGACTGTCGGCGTGAGGTTGGTATAGTTATGAGACACGTCGATATTTTTGGTCGTATTCAGGCTGTTGAAATTCATGAACTGGATGCCGGAGCCGAAGTTGATGTTCAATTTTGCATCCTGGATACGGTAAGTGGCCGATATGCGGTTGGAGTTCGATGTGAACTTATAGGAATTACTGAAGAGCTCGTCGAAGGACGAATATTTTTGGTTAGCGCTGTCGAAATCATAGGTGTCGTTGACGGTGGTGCTGTTATTGTAGCTATAGTTGTAGGACAATAGCAGATAGGTATGTTTGCTGATGGGCTCAGTATAGTTGAGGGTAGGGCTGATCGAATACGAATGGAGCGAATCGTAATAGTGTTGATTGATGTTCTGATTGGAATCCAGTTTGTAAAAGGTGTTGTTTGACGCATAATAACCGTTGCCATTGTTGACGTTAGCGGTCCCGGTGAGGTCGAGGGTCAGGGTGCGGTAGGGCTTTTTGAACTTATGCCGGAAGGTAAAGTTAGAGCCGTTAATGTTGAGGCCCGAGTTTTCACTGGATGAATGTCCTATGGAACGACTGATGGCGGAGTCGTCCTGGTCGACGGTATTAGAGACCGACGAGGAATTGGGGGAAGTGGACTGGATGGTCACGTTTGGCCGGAAGATAAAGGAGTTGTTGCTATCGATCTTGCCTTCGAGGTTGAAATAGATACGTTGGTTATAGGTCCGGGAGATAGCCGATGAGGTATCGGTCGTAGCGTTCGTGCTGTCCGCGGGGGGTGGAATGAATTTGGTGGTCAGACTTTGCTGGTCGGAGGTGATATGGGTGAAATTGTAGAAATAGCTGCCGTAGGCCTCGTATTTGGGTCCCCAATCGTCGTGGTAGTTAGCTCCACCGGCCCAGACAGTAGTAATCCCCGGGCTACTTTGGTTGGTCGCGGCACTGGGACCGCCCCCGCTGCCTCTTCTGCTGCCGGAGGAGCCCAGGATATCCTGGATGGTAAAATTCTGTTTGTTGACGTCATTGCCTTGCCCGAGCGCGGAAATCTGCTGGTCATTGTCGAAGCGGTGGAAGTTGAAGCTTTCGTCATAGTCCTGGTTGGTGCCAATGCCTGCGATGGCCCTGCCGAAATAGCCTACCCGTTTATCCTTTTTCGTGATGATATTGAGTGTCTTGATCCGGTTGCCGTCGTCGATGCCGGTGAATTTGCTTTGATCGTCGAGGTCATCGAAGATCTGGTATCTTTCTACTATATCGGGGGGAATATTGCGGGTGGCCAGTTTGGGGTCGTCGTTGAAGAAGCGTTTGCCGTTGACCTGCACGCGGACGATGGCTTCTCCCTGGGCGATGATGTTACCGCTGGCGTCCACTTCCACGCCCGGTAATTTTTTCAGCTGGTCTTCCACGAAAGCGTTGGGCTTGGTGGCGTACATTTCCGCATTGTATTCGATGGTATCCTTTTTAATCTGCATGGGGGGGCGCTGGATAATCACCTCCTGCAGCATGTCGGTTGCCCTCAGCATATTGATGGTAGCGAAGTCGATATCCTTTGTGGCGGCGCTGATGATGAATTTTTTTATGATGTGGTGGTAGCCTTCGAAGGTGATGAGGAGGTGGTAGTTGCCGGGGGCGAGACTTTTGAAGGCAAAATTGCCGTTCTTGTCGGCTACGGCGAACTGGGAATCGGTGGTATCCGATTCGGGGGTTATGCTGACGGTGGCCTCGCTGAGTAGCTGTTTGCCGGCCGAGTCTATGATATGCCCCTTTACAGATCCCCTGATCTTTCCCTGGGAAAAGACGGGGTGGGTAAGGCCGAACAGACCGACAAGGATAAGCAGCGTGCTAAAATTTCTCATAACCGGATCGATATGATTTTTCAGACTGCTAAAATAGTCGGTCGTTTACTGGGGTATGGGGGGAGAGTTACAAGTGGCTAAAATCGGTGAACGATAGGGTGAAGGGCGGTAAGGAGAGAAGGTAAACGGGCATTTGGCACCGGTCAATGAAAGGCCGCCGCCGGGGGGGGCGGCCGGGTGCGGGAGTCCGAGCGCGGGCGGCTATTCCAGGAATTTCTGCCTGAGGAGGGCCAGGTGTTGGGGGTCGAGTCCCAGTTCTTGTTGCAGGTAGTTGTCGATCGAGCCGTATTGCCGGCGGATGGCGTCGAATGTGGCGGCGAGGTATTCGGCGCTTGCGCTGTTCATGGAGCGGGCCACTCCTTCATTAAGGTGGTATTGAGCGACCATTAGCTGCAGGGACCGGCCATTGTCCTGTGCACGGTAATAGTTGGTAGCGGTATAGTCCGCCTCAATCGTTGCGTAGGGTACCCCCAGGGCATAGAGCAGCAGGGCGGCGCCGATGCCGGTCCGGTCTTTGCCGGCGGTGCAATGGAAGAGGAGGGCGTCGGAATCGGGGAGGATGAGGAGTTTCGCGAAGAAAGGCTGGTAGCGGGCCGTGAGGTAGGCCGTGTTAGTGTACCAGGCCAGCATCATGGAATCGCCGTTGCGGGTCGTGCTCATGGTCTTTCCCATCTGAGCGTTGAGGCTGTCGCTGCCGGCGGGGCAGAGGATATAGTCGGTGCCGGGGTTGATCTTGTCGGGAGCTTTGGCGGATTCCATCGTACCGCGGAGGTCGACGTCATAGAAGATGTGACGGGCCTTCAGGGTATCGAGGTCGGCGGGGGTGAGGTGGCTGATGTCGGCGCTGCGATAAATGGTCCTCCATTTTACATGATGGCCGTCGGTGGTGGTATAGCCGCCGAGGTCCCTGAAATTGATGGCGCCCCGGACACAAACCTTACGGATGCTGCTGTCGGACACCTGGGAAAAGGCCGGGCGGGACAGCAGGAGGGGGGTAAGGAGGCAAAGGATGCCGATACGATGGATGGCAATGCGATGGATGAAGAGGTGATGAATGTACATGGGATGTTTTTTTTAAAAGAAGAGGAAGGCCCTTGCCTTCCCCCTCCAGACTTTATGATAATAAAACGAACCAAGCGGAGATAGACATCTTCGCACTATTGTCATGCCGCATGGGCGAGGTTTATTTGGTCAGCCACATGGCGCTGTTGATGGCATCTGTGCCGCCGAACTGGCTGTTGACAGCGGATTGCCAGTTTGCCGTATTTGCAACCTGTTCATCTTCGGGATATTCCCAGCGGACGGGGATCATGTTGTTATTGCTGGTCGTCCCGATACCGGCGCCGCCCTGGCCCATCGTGGGCACGCCCGTCCTTCTCCAGTTATAATAGGCTTCCCAGCCCGAATTCTGCCAGAAGGCAACATACTTCTGGGTCAGGATCTGGTTCAACCCGGTGGGATTGTTGCCTGTGTAGACGACGTTGGAGTTAGCGAGGAAAGTGGATACGCTGGCGGTAACGGAGCCGAGGGAATGACCTTTGTTGTCCCCGATGGGAATGACTGTGCCATCTTTCAGGCCGTACATGGCCATGGAACCCATGATACCATTCGTATACCAGGTGCTGGCTAACGAACCGCTGATCCAGCCCAGGTTGGCTGCCTCTGCGATATTGAAGCACATTTCGGGGTAACCGATAATGATGGCAGGTTCTTCCGTAGCGCCGGTCGGATCGGCAAAATAGCGGAGATAGTTAGCATAGGAATACATACCGTTGGTGGCGTTGACCAGCAGGGCGGACTGGCCCAGGTTGATGTCGGCGCCCACATAGGCCGTGAAATCGCTGACGCTTTTTCCGCCGGTGATCTGGGCGGGAGCGGGAGTCGCAGCGATAAACGTTCTGGGATCCTGGTTGGCTGTCGTGATATTCAAATAAGTATCACACATGCTTTCGTAGAAATCATACGGCGTGTAGTTGGGAGCAATGGGATATTTATTGTATACGGAGTTGTACTTAAATTCCAGGTTGTCCGTGATCCCGGCCATAATCGGATATTGGGTCGGATTATTGATGATGTTGGCGAACTGGGTCGGGATGTTCAGGTCGGGGTTATCCTGTGCTCTGCGGCTGAGGCTGATCAGCACCCGTAATTTGTAGGTGTTGATGACCTTCTGCCATTGTAAGTACGTGAGTCCATAGATGTCGCCCGTTACGGTGGCGGTGGGGCCGCCGGTCGGGGAGGCAACGAGGGCTGCCATTAGTGTATTGGCCGTATCGAGTAAGGCCAGGCAGTTCTGATAGACGTCATGCTGCAGGTTATAGGTTGGTGTTGAGATCGTACTGACGCCTGCCTGGTCCATGGGGATGTCACCTACCCGCTGGGTATACCAGATGAATTGATAGGCCTTGAAGAAATAGGCCAGCGCCGAATAAGGGTTAGCCGTGGTGCCGAACTGGGCAGGGATCTGCTGTTCCATCAGGTTGACATATTTCAGCACGCTGTACATCGTGGCGGTATTGGACCAGTTGTACGTATTGCTGCCCCAGTAATAGGAATATAGAGAGACATAGAACTGATTCCAGCGATGCACCTCGCTCCAGGGGCCTTCATTTTGTGCAGGTCCCGAACTGGAATTAGAGTTGATACCGACGGCATCCATTACTCCGCCGCCGTAATAGATCTCATTGACCAGCCGGTTAAAGATCAGGGAAACGGGAACTGTGGAACTGGTACTCGCGGCATTCGGATTGGACAGCAGACTGCCTTTCTGGCAACCCACCAGCCCTGCGGAAACCAATCCGAGGAAAAGGACCGAACTGATGACTATTTTTTTCATAATCGTTGTTTTGTTTGTTTAGAAGCCGAGATTGAA
>PMUF01000133.1 GCA_003167015.1 Chitinophagaceae bacterium
TAATTTCTTAAGGGTGTCGGCACTGCTGACGTCTACGATCTCGCCGATAAAGGATACGCCGCCGATCGAATGAACCTTTTGAAGGAGCTCACCGCGCAGATCTGCCAATTGTCTTGCCTCCGCCTTTTCCAGTTTCTTTTTCAGCTCTGTATTCTCAGCGGCCAGGTTTTCTACTGCCCTGGGCAATTCGCGTGGATGTTTCAATAGCTCGCGGATAACGCCGATCTCCGCGAATTGTGCTTCGATGAATTTTTCGGCTGCCACCCCGCTGACGGCCTCGATCCTGCGGACGCCTGCGGCCACCGCGCTCTCATGGCGGATCTTGAAGAATCCCAGTTCACCGGTGGCGCCCACGTGGGTCCCGCCGCATAGTTCGACGGAATAAGTCGGATCGATGATGACCACGCGGACGATACTGCCATACTTTTCTCCGAACAGGGCCATCGCGCCGGAGTTCACGGCCTCATCCTTCGGCATTTCCCGGATGATCACGGGGATGTTTTCCCGGATCTTTTCGTTGACCAGCTGCTCCACCGCGGCAATCTCTTCTTCCGTCATTTTAGCAAAATGGGAGAAGTCGAACCGCAGCTGCTCTTCATTGACCAGCGAACCCTTCTGGGCTACATGGGTGCCCAATATTTTCCGCAATGCGGCATGCAACAAATGGGTAGCGGTATGATGGGCCTCGGTGGTTTTCCTTTTCTGAGCGTCGATAGTGGCAATGACAGGCGCAGTCAGATCGGAAGGCAGCTCTTCGGTGAATTGAATAATAAGGTCATTCTCTTTTTTCGTATCCAGCACCCGGATAGTCTCTGTCTTTGATGTCAGCGTACCGGTATCGCCTACCTGTCCGCC
Source organism: Chitinophagaceae bacterium (assembly GCA_003167015.1). GTDB lineage: Bacteria > Bacteroidota > Bacteroidia > Chitinophagales > Chitinophagaceae > Puia. The sequence goes on from PMUF01000133.1 coordinate 856, forward strand.
GCTTTCGGCATAAAAGGGTGTGGCTTCCAGCACCACCTGCCAGGATTCCTTGCCCTTTGCTTTGACCTTGCGGTATTTGGAAATGCGGGTATTCATTTGCAACATATCGTACCCGACGAACTCCACGAGGGGGTTGTCGATGAGAACGACCCAGTCGGTGGTGTCGATGGCCGTAGCGGCCCGGGAGCGATCTTTTTGCTGTTTCATCTCGGCAAGGAACCCCTCGCCGTCAACGGATAAGCCATTCTCGGCGGCTATCAACCGGGTGAGGTCTTCCGGAAAACCATAGGTGTCGTACAGTTCGAAGGCGGCAGCACCGGGAATGACCGTCTTAGTGGTCTTCATGATCTCATCGATCTTCTTCAATCCCTTGTCTAAAGTCCGGAGGAAAGCCTCTTCTTCTTCCTTTACCACTTTTGCGACAAAGTCGGCCTGTTGATATAATTCCGGAAAGACGTCTTTGAATTGTCCGGCCAGTCCCGGTATCAGTTGAAAAAGCAGCGGCTGTTTATAATCCAGGTAGGAATAATAATATCGCACGGCCCGGCGAAGGATGCGACGGATCACATAACCGGCATCGGTATTGGAAGGCAGCTGGCCGTCGGCAATAGTGAAAGCGATGGCGCGGATATGGTCGGCAATGACCCTGAAGGCAACGGAGGGTTTGTTGTCGGATGCCTCATAGGTCTTCTTCACGATCTTTTCTATGGCGGCAATCGTACCGGTGAACAGATCCGTATCATAATTGGATTGCTTGCCCTGTAGCACCCTGACCAGCCTTTCAAAGCCCATTCCTGTATCGACATGCCGGGCAGGCAGCAATTCCAGGCTCTTGTCCTTGAGCCTGTTGAACTGTATAAATACATTGTTCCAGATCTCGATCACCTGCGGATGGTCATTGTTCACCAGCGCTGCCCCGTCCTGCTGAGCCCTTTCCTCGTCGATACGGCAGTCTACGTGGATTTCGGTGCAAGGTCCGCAGGGACCCGTATCACCCATTTCCCAGAAATTATCTTTTTTAGCGCCCATCAGGATGCGCTCGGGGGCAATCCATTTTTTCCATTCCTCAAAGGCTTCCATATCGGGGTTCAGGCCGTTCTCAGGATCTCCTTCGAATACGGTGACATATATACGGTCCGTAGGGATCCGGTATATTTCCGTCAGTAACTCCCAGCTCCAGGCGATCGCCTCTTTCTTGAAGTATCCGGCTTCGGGATGAGCAGGGTCGCCAAAGCTCCAGTTACCCAACATCTCGAACATCGTATGGTGATAGGTGTCAACACCGACCTCTTCCAGGTCATTATGTTTGCCGCTGACCCGAAGACATTTCTGGGTATCGGCCACCCGGGGAAAGGGAGCCTTTTTGTTGCCCAGGAAATAGTCCTTGAACTGGTTCATCCCGGCGTTGGTGAATTTGAGTGTTGGGTCGTTCTTAACCACGATGGGCGCTGAAGGAACTATTGTATGTCCTTTCGATACAAAAAAATCCAGGAATTTTTTTCTTATTTCGGCACTTGTCATCATAAAACGGAACAATCTTTGGTTGTATTTGGCCCGCACCGACTATATTTGTGCGCCCAGCCCCAAATTTAGGGCCGTGCAAAGGTACACCAAATCAGGTTGTTTTGACGTTCTATCCCTGTGGAATGGCCTGACATTGTTGCCGGATGAAGAAGATCAAGTACTACTATAACACCAATACCCTCCGCTACGAGAAGCTGGAGACACCCTTGCGGGTAACCCTGTTGCGCGTGCTGGGGTTCCTGTCCTCCGCTATTGTCACTGCCCTCATCCTGGTATCCATCGCCTATAAATACTTCCCTTCCGCCAATGAAAAGCGACTCATGCAACGCAATGACGCCCTGCAGGATAATTATTATACCCTGAATGACAAGGTTAAGAAAATGCAGGACCAGTTGAGTGAGCTTGAAAAAAGGGACAATAATGTCTACCGGGCCATTTTCGAGGCAGCGCCCATTCCGGACAGCGCCCGGGCTAAAGCCACCGAGCAGGAACAGGAGATCAAGCTGATCGAGGGCATGGACCAGGAAAATCTTTATACTTCCGTGGCTAACACCCTTAACCAGCTGAGCGCCCGGATGGCCAACCAGGCCAAATCCTATGCGCAGATCGATGGGTTCATCAAGAATAAAGAACAGCTCCTGGCCTGTACGCCGGCCATCCAGCCCGTCAGCAACAAAGACCTCAGCCGGATCGCCTCCGGGTTCGGCTACCGGATCGACCCGGTCTATAAAACAACGAAGTTCCATGCCGGTCTTGACTTCGCCGCCCCGCAGGGGACCCCGATCTATGCCACGGCCAACGGCACGGTGGAAGTTGCAGGCAACACCGGCAACGGCTATGGCAACCATGTCGTCATCAACCATGGCTATGGCTATGCCACGCTGTATGGTCATATGGTGAAAGTTAAAGTCACCCCCGGTCAAAAGGTCAAGCGTGGGGAGATCATCGGCTGGGTGGGCAGTACCGGCAAAAGTACCGGGCCACACTGCCACTACGAGGTCCACCGCAACGGCGACCCGGTGGATCCGGTGTATTATTTCTACAATGATATTACACCTGAGCAGTATGACCGGCTGCTGAAGCTAGCAGCGTCCAGCAATCAAAGTTTTGACTAATCCTGCGTATCTTCACCATTGGCGTATTTAATCAATACAGGCTCGATTTTTGAGCCGAAAATGCCGGAATGCAGAAAACCGTACAGCAAATACCGCTGAATTTTGGCGAGGAGCCGGAAGTTCCATCCCCTGCTGCAAAAGAGGATAATGGGACCGGCGACCAGCATGAAAAGCAGTATATGGCAGCCGCAGGGGTAGTTGTACGCGTCAAGTCCTATAAGAACCCGCGGCCCCAGGCGGCGACAACAAGTGCTGAGCTTTTCCCTGCTGACACCGTCCCTTCGGTCGCCGAAGGCTTGCCGCAGGCGATGCCGGCAGCCGTAGCATTGCCGGAAGAGCCGGTCCCTTCGGCCGCTGAAGGCTTGCCGCGGGCGATGCCGGAAGCGGTCCTGGCAATGGTCCCCGAGGAAGCAGCGTTGACGGTCGCACCTCCCCGAAAGGAACAGTATCGTACCCCAGCCGGCAAGACAGCCGTACCCAAAGCCGGTCCTGGCAAAAGAGGCCGCAAGTCCCTGAAGCAGATCACCGCCGAAGCCGACCTCATCGACATCCCTGCAGACGAAATCCTGTTCAGTAAACAATACTATACGATGGGCGAGGTCGCGGAAATGTTCCGGGTCAATCAATCCCTCCTGCGTTTTTGGGAGACAGAATTCGATATTCTACAGCCAAAAAAGAATAAGAAAGGCGATCGGTATTTCCGGCCGGTCGACATTAAGAACCTCCACCTGATCTATCACCTGCTCAGGCAAAAAAAGTACACGATCGAAGGGGCGAAGGACTTTCTCCGCAAGAATAAGAAGGCAGATCAGCGGTTCGAAGTCATTCAGCGCCTCCAACAAATCAAAAGCTTTCTGCTGGAATGGAAGGCGCAATTATAAGCCCTGCGCAGTCAGACCGTCTGGCGGGACCGTCGTCACCCGGATATCGGTGCTCGAGCCGGCAATACTTATCTCCATCTTTTCCAGCAGGCCTAGCACATCCAGGTTGACCCGCTGCTTGATGAGGTTAAACTCATCGAAAGTAATAGGCTCAGTAAAATAATCCGCATTCACCAGGAAGGCCGTGCCGGTAATATCGTTCAGATAGGCCGTGCTGTTCTCCACCTTGTCTTTCACCAGTAATTGCCTGACACCGGCAATGAATTCATCCAGCGCAGCAGCAGATGTCGACAAGCTCAGCTCCAGCCGCAATTCACCTTTACGCTGTGTTCTCAGCGACAGGTTATCCACGATGCTGTCCACCATCTGTTTGTTGGGAACGGTGACATAGGTCTTCTGATCCGTCCGGATCCGCGTGCTGCGCAGACCGATTTTTTCGACGGTACCGGAGATATTATTAACCTTCAGTACATCGCCGGCAGTGAAGGGCTTATCGAAGAAGATGACGAAGGAGGCGATGAGGTTCTCGATACTCTCCTTAGCGGCCAGGGCAACGGCGGCGCCGGCCAACCCGAGAGAGGCCAGGATCGCGGAGACATTCACTTTGAATGCAGCGTCCAGGATCATCAGGACGCCGATGATGCCAAGGATGGCTTTCAGGAAATCCCGGATAAAGACGATCATTTGATTATCTCTCGGAACACGCCCGGCGCGCGCCTTCTGGCGAAGGACAAGGGCGATGAAGTCCACGAGCCTTAACAACAGCCAGATAAAGCTGACAATAATAATGATGACGGCAATGGCTTGGACAATAGTCTTGAATTTGACCTCGTAGATGTCAAAATCCAGCACCGTGGGAAAATGCAGCTTTTCGATGGACGTCAGACTGACGAAGACCACCAGGAAGGTTCCGATGGGCCCGACGACGAGTTGGAGAAAGTCGGATCTGTCCAGACCCGGGCCCATGTGCCTGATGAAACGGAACATCAACCGCGCGATCAGGTGGGAGATGAACCGTTTGAGGATGATGACGAACAGGATGGTAGCAGCTACGATGATGTAGCTTTTCAGCGTGTTGTCGAAGACAGTAATGCTCCAGAAATCATGCATACTACAAAAGTAAAGAATTCGGATTGGCAGAGGTGGCGAATCCTATTTTCGCGAGTAGATCTCCAGGCCTGTCTTCTTCAGGACGTAAATGATGGTGGGGGTGATATAAATGTGGCTGGCGCCCTGGTAGCTGGCAGGAATAGGCTCTTCCTGCATATTGAGCGTCCCAGGCTGGTAACGGTGGAATGTCGTATCGTCCCGGCCCAGCAGGTTTTGACCGATGACGCTGAAATCCTTCCAACCGGGAAAGGTAAGGTGCGACTTGAGCGTGCCGTAATGGTCGAAGATATAGACCCCTTTGGCGGGGTCATACAGGTAGACGAGACCGCCGCGGTCCAGGATGGTAGCAGGCTCGGGAGCGGAATCGAATAACTGGCGGAAATCGTTGCTCTGGTCGACCAGCGAGCCGTCGTCTCCCATCCTTACTAACTTGGCATCCAGTTCGTCATAGACCCAAATATTGTTATCGTATGCCAGGCCGATGGCTTTGACCTGGAGGATGTTCTGGTTGCGCAGGTCGATGGTGTTGATCAGGTTTAAAAACCGGTCCAGTTCGATGATCGTCGTAAAATCGCGGTAATAGACGAGGATCTTCAGGGGGTTGGTGACATCTACGAAAGAGATCTTCCCGTACCGGCGGACGTCGTTGAATACGGCCAGCGAATCTCCCTGGGGGCTCAGTTTCTTCAGTTGGTTGTCGGTGTTGATCACATAGATATTGCCCAGGTTATCGACTGAAAAATCGACGATATCCTGGGGCACGGTCAGGGTCAGCGCAAAAGTGGAACCCGAACGATCGGGCACGGGCGGCTGCGCCATGACGAACTCTCCCGCCGGCAGGATGAATGCCAGCAGGGCACCAGACAATATGATGGATCCAGCCCTCAATGGCGAATAATTTTTTCGGCGGCAGCAGGAGTATCGGTCAACAGGGAAAGCCGGTCGCCGTCGAACACTGCGTACGTATTATAACGAATCCAGTCACCCAAATTGATATACCGGCTGCCGGAAATTCCCAACGAATAGTCTATCGGCAGGTGGCGATGACCAAAAATGAAATAATCGTAATATTCTTTCTGAAGGACTTCTTTGCTGTAAATGATCAGCCATTCCTTCTCTTCGCCAAGGAAACGTTCGTCGATCTGGCCGGTGACGGCCCTGCTGCGACGGCTGAGCCAGCCTGCGATGCCAACGCCCACCGCCGGAGGAAGGATGCCGAATAACCATTGACAGGCTTTATTACGAAAGATCTTTTTGAGGAATTTGTAGCCGTGGTCACCCGGTCCTAACACATCTCCGTGACCCACCAGCATCTTTTTACCATTGTATTCGTATTCGCGGGGTTCGTGATATACCGGGATATTCAGCTCCTCTTCGAAGTAGCCGCTCATCCACATATCGTGATTGCCGGTGAAAAAATGAATGGGGATACCCGAATCAGTGATCTCCGCCATCTTTCCCAGAATACGGGTATAGCCTTTGGGCACCACTGTCCGGTATTCATACCAGAAATCGAAGAGATCTCCTACGATGAAAATTTCCGCGGCATCCTGCCGGATCTTTTCGAGGAAAGTGACGATATGCCGTTCGCGAACCAGGCTGGTCGAATGATCGGGAGCGCCCAGATGAAAATCCGAGAGAAAATAGATCTTTTTTCCAGGGGGCAATTGCATGGTGCGAATTTAAGTTGCGCCTTCGGGATTACCTTCTGTCCACCAGGAAAAGATACACTTCTCTCGGTCCATGTACCCCGACGACCAGGGTCTTTTCGATATCGGCAGTGCGGCTGGGTCCCGTGGCAAAAGTGATAAGGGAGGGAAGCTGTTGCTGGTATTTTTCCTTCAGCGCCACCAATCCATCCCTGATATCATAAACTAACTGGTCGGAATAGGCTATGCAGATATGGACAGGAGCGTATACGCTGACAGTACGGCCGCCGGGGTTCGCTCCGCCGGTGCTCATCACAATGCTGCCGGTCCTTGCGATCAGCGTTTCACAGCTGGTGATGGCAGCATCACAATCTCCCAGTTCCGCATTCGAAAAAGAGTTGAAGCCCTCTTGTTTCAACAGGGCCCGCAGCGGCTCTTCCCGGCAAATGATCTTCTTCCAGCCCTGATGACCGGCCAGTCCATTCAGCTGGGCAGCCAGTTCGTGATGATCGATACAGAAGATGAACTTGCCCAGCAATTTGGTGAATTGCTCAGCGAACTCGATTTCCAGGTCCTGTTGTGAAGGTTGAAAGACCGAATGACTGCCTTCGCTTTGCGGAAAAGGAATAGGCGTTGATTCACTCAACGCCTTTCTTATTTTTTTTAGAATATTCTCCTTAGCGGAAGAGACGTTCATCCGTTACAATTATTTTACTTCTTCGGTAGCGGGAGGAATAACGACCGCAGGCGGAACACCGTTGCTCTCGTGGTCGGTCACATCCAGTGCTCGTTTTTCTTCATAAGGACGCTTACCGATCAGGGCTTCAACGTCGCTCTGGAAGAGCACTTCCTTTGCCAGCAAGGCTTCCGCCAGCATCTCCACTTCCCGGCTCTTAAGGGTCAGCAGGTGCTTCGTGGCAATATAAGCCTTGTCGATGAGCTTGCGAACTTCATCGTCAATGATCTTGGAAGTCTCTTCCGAATAGGGCTTGGTGA
>PMUF01000050.1 GCA_003167015.1 Chitinophagaceae bacterium
CCCGCCCGCTGCTCCGCAAATCCAATGCCCCCACCGTCCCGGAAACACCTACCCCGCCGCCCCCCGACGCACAGCCCGCATCTGCCCCATCCGGCCTCATCTGCCTCAAAGGCGGCGACCTCGCCGCAGAAATCTCCGCCAGCGGCCTCCGCCCCCGGATTATGGAGATTTATGATCTCTTCCCCCTCGATTCCTTCCGCGATAAATACCTCCTGCAGGTACCTTTTTAGCCCCCACGCGCTAAAACCTACTAAAAACTACCACAAAATGGTATTTTTTTGTCACCTAAGCACCGCACCTTTGTCCCATGACTATCTCTGTTTGCATTGTAGATGACAATAAGGATATCCGCTCTGCCCTCGAACAGATCATTTTGATGGCAGAGGGGTATACGCTGGCAGGATCTTTTTCGGACGCTGAGGAAGCCTTCATGAAGATCCCCGCCGCAAAACCTGATGTCGTCCTGATGGACATCAACCTCGGAGATGGTGAAAGTGGGATCGATTGCGTACGGCAGCTAAAGCCCCTGTATCCCGAAATCCTTTTTATGATGTGTACGATCTATGAAGAGGATGAAAAGATCTTTGAAGCGCTGAAGGCAGGCGCTAACGGCTACATCCTGAAAAAGACCGCCCCCGCCAAATTGCTCGACGCCCTCCGTGAACTCCACGAAGGCGGCGCACCCATGAGCAGCCAGATCGCCCGCAAAGTAGTTAATGCCTTCCAGGTGAATCCTCCCGATGCTGCCGGGGCCGGCCCGGGCCCCGCTGCTAAGACCATTAACATCCTGTCCAATCGGGAGAATGAAATTCTGCAGCTCCTGGCGCAAGGCATGCTCTACAAAGAAATCGCCGCCAGACTATTCATCAGCCAGGAGACCGTTCGAAAACACGTTTACCACATATACGAAAAAATGCATGTGAACAACCGCGTCGAAGCTATCAACAAATTCTATGGCCGTTAGCTAAATCCTGAAAACTCCGGCAGGACCGACTCTGGGGACCCCAGACCTGCTGCTCCTAAACTCTTCCTGCCCTGGGCGCCAACCGACCCGCCGCCCTCGCCTGTCCGCCCTTTCGTGGGAACTACCACTTAGTGGTATTGTTTCCCTTTGCAAGGGTATTTATCTTTACCCGGGCTGTTTGTATCAGGTACCTTTATCCATTTCACCTTATCCGGAAAAAGTTACAGGAATGAAGAAGGCACCAGGGCCCGGTTCAATCGAACCGGGCCCTGGTGTTTAGTATCGTCATATCGTCTGCTGGCTGATTTACCAGTTCAATTCCAGTTTATTGTTCTTCCGGTCCACATCCGCCATCCGCTGCGTCGGATCGATCTCTACGACCTTGATATCCGTTAGCTGGTGATTCAGTTCAAAGGTATAGGTCGGGCTCGTCCATTTCCAGGCCTCGAAAATCGTACGGGGAATGCTAGTATCTTCCACCGGCTTCTCCCCGAACATGAAATATTGGGGGATATACGCCATCTCTTTACTCCCATCTTTATATTGTACCTCCACATCGATCGGCATCGGCATATACCCGACCATCTTCAGCCGGATCTTCGCTTTTCCGCCTTCTTCCCACAGGCTGTCAATACCGTAATCGATCGTCTTCGTCGTGCTGACCCAGTACTCTTTGTACCAGTCCAGTTGCATACCGCTTACCTTCTCGGCTACACGGACAAAATCACTGGCATTCGGATGCTTGAAACGCCAGAGCCGGTAGTATTCCAGCAGGATCTTATCCCTGACCTCGGCGCCGGTAATATAGCCCAGCTGTTCGAGGAACATCTCACCCTTCGAATAGCTCGCAACACCATACGCAAAGTTCGTATTGAAATGATCGGCATGAGTCGTCAAAGGCTCCTCCAGCCCGCTCTTCACCAGATTGAAATAGGAATTATAGGCAGTCGCATGATACAACGGCAGTTGGGTCTTCTCTTTCTCGATGATTTGCTGCAACGTCTCATTTTTGGGGTCTCTGCGCAGCCGTTCATGCCAGTAATAGCTGACGACCCTTGCAGCCGCATAGCTGGTAAAGCCTTCGTCCATCCACGCATACATAGACTCATTGGTGCCCATCATACCCTGGTACCAGCTATGCATCCATTCATGAAAGGCCGTCCCCACCCCGGGACTATTGATCAGCGTGCTCATCGGATACTCCATTCCCCCGTCACCACCATGCACAAAGGAATATTGCTTCCACGGATACGGACCGAAAGTCTTCTCAATAAACGGCAGCACCATCACCGCCGCATCTGCCAGTTCGATCCAGGAGGTATCGACATGCGGGTTGTTGTCCTTGTTCTTATAGATCACATTGATCACCGGACCATTCGGCACCCGGCGCACCAGGTGCTTGAATTGAGGATCGGCCGCCCACATGAAATCATGCACATTAGGGGCCACAAAATGCCATACCAGTCTGTCGCCCGCCGGCCGCATCACCTTCGTCCCCGGAGCCTCATAGCCATAGCCGATCTGTGACGCATTCTCCAGGTAGCCCGTACCGCCCAACAGGTACGTCTTATCGATGGAGATCGTCACGTCGTAATCTCCCCATACGCCATAGAATTCCCGCGCTACATAAGGAGTAGGATGCCAGCCCTCATAGTCGTATTCGCACATTTTAGGATACCACTGGCTCATCGAATACCGCACACCCGTCTGGGGATTGTCCCTGCCGCTACGCCGCACCTGCAAAGGAACCTGCGCCTCGAACTGCATCTGGAAGGTCACGCTGCTCCTGGGAAGGATCGGCCTGGTCAGCTTTAC
>PMUF01000167.1:0-200 GCA_003167015.1 Chitinophagaceae bacterium
GATGCCTTTGAAGTCGGTGTCGCTGAGTTTGCCTGCGATCTTTTGTCCCAGCGCTTCGAAGGCGGAGATGATGTTGAGATCCTGGCCTTTGTAATGACCGGGGGCTATCGTGCCGCCGTATACCATGATGGCGGGGCGGTTGAGTCGGCCCATGGCCATGACTGAGCCGGGCATATTCTTGTCGCAGCCGGGCAGGGCGA
>PMUF01000167.1:231-3580 GCA_003167015.1 Chitinophagaceae bacterium
ATTGCCGTCGTAGCCCATGCTGACGATGCCGACCTGTGCTTTGGCGAGGTCTTCGTCGGTGAGGCCGATACCGTAAAGCATGGCTTGTGCGGCGGGTTGCGTCGTATCCTGGGTGAGCGTCTTGCTGTACTTGTTTAATTCCATTGCTGCGTGATGATTTTTTCTGTCGGGTTAATTCTTTGTTCGGGTTAATCTTTTATAGGGTGACCAGTTGAGATTCTTTTTCGATAACCAGGTCTTTGTAGGTCTGTTGGATCTTTCTGCTGAGGCTATCTTTCCAGGGTTTCGGGAAGGCTTTTCCGTCGATGGATTCCCAACCGATCACTTCGGCAGCGGTGCCGCAGAAGAAGGCAGCGTCGGCGCGGGCGAGCTGTGCCGGGGTATACTGACCTTCTTCGACGGGTATCGAGAGTTCGCGGCAGATCTCCAGCACGGTGGCGCGGGTGATGCCGGGAAGGATATTACCCAGGGCGGGGGTGAAGAGGCGGCCGGNNCGGGTGATGCCGGGGAGGATATTGCCGAGGGCCGGTGTGAAGAGCCGGCCGTCTTTTTCGAAGAACATGTTAGCGCCGGGGCCTTCTGCGATGAAGCCGTTCATATCGGTGAGCAGGGCTTCGTCGTAGCCTTTGGCCTTTGCTTCCTGGCTGGCGAGGATCGAGTTGACGTAGTGGCCTGATGCCTTTGCTTCTATGTTGAATCCTTTAGGGTTGGGGCGTTGAAAAGAGGAGGTCATGACCCTGAGCAATTTTTCTCCGAGGAAGGGCGCCATGGCCCAGGCCTGGATGGTGGTGAATGAGGCTTCATTAAGGTTGAAGCTCATATTGGCAGGGGCATAGATCAGGGGGCGGATGTAGGCGTCCTGCAGTTGATTCTTTTCCAGCACTTCGTAAGCGGCGCGGATCATTTCGGGGGTGCTGTAGTGGTAGGGCAGGTTCGTGGCTTCGGCGGATCTTTTGAGCCGGTCGAAGTGTTCGGTGGCTTTAAAGATCTTTGTAGTGCCGGCGGCGGTGCGGTAGGCGCGGATGCCTTCGAAGACGGCATAGCCGTAATGGAGGGACTGGCCGTAGAGGTCGGTCTTTGCCTCCGACGCTTTGATGATGTGGCCGTCCAGCCAGAGAACGGTATGTTCGTTATAGTAGTTCATGATACTTTTGTTTGGCCCTTATGTTAAAAAAAGAAACCCGCCTTTTTGGAGGCGGGTCGCTGGTATTTTGATCGTTAGTATTTATTACCACCCTCCTCCGTGCAATGCAGGAATAATCACCACGACCACAATAATTATTGCGGTTAACTTGCTGATGGTAATATTTAATCTGCTTTTGTCCACGGAGAATGTTTCGAATTACGAATATACTACCGCCGGACGAATAAACAAAGAACTAATGCGAATATTTCCTGGCCAAGCTAAATAATTGTCGATTTTCTCAATTCTATATTATCCTTATGGATGTCACCGGGGATCTTACCGCCGACATAGTCGCTGATGAGTTCGCCGATGGTGGAGGTAAAATAGAAATTGATGGGGTCGATATCTTTTGTAACGAATCCGTTCTGCAGTGTCCAGTCGGCGGCCTCGCGTACTTTGGCGGCTTCGGCATGGAGTCCGAAGTGGTCGAGCAGCATGGCTGCGGACAGGATGCTGCCGAGGGGGTTGGCGATGTCTTTCCCTGTTGCCTGGGGGTAAGAGCCGTGAATGGGTTCGAAGAGCGCGGCGCCCTTGCCGATGGAGGCGGAGGGGAGCAGGCCGAGTGAACCGCTGATGACGCTGGCTTCATCGCTGAGGATGTCGCCGAACATATTTTCGGTGAGGATGACGTCGAATTGTTTGGGGTTGAGGATGATCTGCATCGCCGCATTATCTACGAACAGGAAGTCGACTTTTACGTCGGGATAACCGGCTGCCATTTCCTGCACGACTTTTCTCCAGAGGCGGGAGGTCTCGAGGACATTGGCCTTGTCGACGAGTGTGAGTTTTTTGCGGCGTTGCTGGGCCTGTTTGAAAGCGAGGTGGGCGATACGTTCGATTTCCTCGCGGGAGTAGACGCAATCGTCGGAAGCGCGGTTGCCGTCTTCGCTCAATTCTTTTTTTCCGAAGTAGATGCCGCCGGTGAGTTCGCGGAAGATGACGAAGTCCACGTTCTCCAGGTTCTTGCTTTTCAGCGGGGAGAGGTGTTGGAGGGCGGGATAGGTAGATACGGGCCGGATATTGGCGAATAGCTGCAGTGATTTGCGGAGCTTAAGCAGGCCTTGTTCAGGCCGTACTTTGGCTGTAGGATCGTTGTCGTATTTTGGGTGGCCGATGGCGCCGAACAGGATGGCATCGCTGTTGAGGGCGGCCTCGATCGTTTCATCAGGAAGTGGATTGCCGGTCTTGTCGATGGCGTCAGCGCCCATCAGACAAAACTTATAAGTGAATTCATGACCGCCCTGCTGTGCGGCGGCATTGAGTACTTTGATCGCCTGTCGGGTTACTTCGGGACCGATACCGTCGCCTTCAATGACTACGATGTTTTTTTGCATACAATATCAATTTTTTGGGTAGGGGTTTATAGCAATGAATGTTCAAATTTTTCGATTTCGCTACGGATGCTCAGGAGGTAGTCGATGTCATCATACCCATTGAGGAGGCAGGTTTTTTTATAGTTGTTGATGTCGAATTTTTCTGTGTCGCCGGTTGCGGGCAGGCTGATGGTTTGGGTGGCGAGATCGACTGCGATGATCGTTGCGGGGTCTTTTTCGATGGCGGCGAAGACTTTTTCGAGGAAGGCATCGCTGACGGTGACGGGCAGCAGGAAGTTGTTCAGCGCGTTGTTTTTAAAGATATCGGCGAAGAAACTGCTGACGACGACGTCGAATCCGGCGTCTTTGATGGCCCAGGCAGCGTGTTCGCGGCTCGAGCCGCAGCCGAAGTTCTTACCGCCCACGAGGATTTTTCCGTGGTAGGCGGGGTTATTGAGGATAAAATCTTTTTTTGGGGTGTTGTCGCTGTTATAGCGCCAGTCGCGGAACAGGTTGTCGCCGAATCCGTCGCGGCTGGTGGCCTTGAGGAAGCGGGCGGGAATGATCTGGTCGGTGTCGACGTTCTCCAGGTTAAGGGGAACGGCGGTGGCGGTGACGGTTTTTAAGGCTTTGCTCATGGTTTTTTTGTGGCTTAGATTAATTCGCGGATATCGGTCACTTCCCCGGTGATGGCGGCGGCAGCGGCTGTCAGCGGGCTGGCCAGGAGGGTACGGGCATTGGGTCCCTGGCGGCCTTCGAAATTGCGGTTCGAGGTCGAGGCGCAACGCTCGCCCGGATTGAGCTTGTCGGGGTTCATGGCGAGGCACATCGAGCAGCCGGGCTCGCGCCA
>PMUF01000558.1 GCA_003167015.1 Chitinophagaceae bacterium
GGCGATTTCACTGACTGAGTATCCTTTGAGCATTTGCAGCACCACCTCAAATTCTCTGTCAGAGAGCGCTTCGAATGGATTGGCTTCAGCAGGGTTGATCAGGTCGTTCGAAATGAGCTCGGACAGCATGTCGCTGACATATACCTGCCCTTCGAGTATCTTCTGAATGGCTTGCCTGATCTCCGGTTCTCCGGATTGTTTGATGATATATCCATGTACTCCCAATTTCAGGAATCTTTTTGCAAAGATGAGCTCTTGATTGATGGTAAACAGCAGGATCTTGAGGGGAGAAAACTCTTTTAACAGGTAGCCGGTCAGACTGAAGGATTCCGTACGCGGCATATTAATATCCAGTATGAGCAGATCGAATGCTCCTGACTTGAGCTTTCTGATCACTGATTCTCCATCTGCGGCTTCTTCCGTTCTGATTTCACTGTCCATTTGCCTGATCATGATCTTTAGGCCGATCCGGACGATCGAGTGGTCGTCGGCGATCAGAATATTCAATGGTCTTTTTTCAGTTTGCGGCAGGGGTGGATTCGACATCAGATTCATAAACGATTTTGTCTACAGTCAAAATTAAATAAAATAATAATCTAAGCTAAGCACTTTTGTGAAGTTATTAAACAATTAGGACAATATTGGCCGCTTAAACTACAGCTTTGTAGATTGATAGAACCCTTTGCAGTGTTGCACTACATCGGTTGTAGAAAAATGTCCAAACGAATTTCCGCTGATCTTTTCGGCTGTCATTTGCGGTAGCGGTCGTCGACGGTCTGCCGACCGCATGTTAGAAGATTTTCTACAGTTAATGCCTCGGTCGATTTTTATATTTGTATAATAGATTAAAACTCCGTTTTTAAAATTGAATCCTGAATGGCTGTAGCCCCTGCTATTGGCTTATTTTTATCCGATGGTGTTTTCCAAAGCCGTATCATTCCTGATGCGGCTTATTTTATTCAATTTTATAAAATAAAAAAAGGGTAAGTAGAAACAAACCCTTTATACATGTTCAGCTTTTGCTTATGAGAGACATGTGTAAACCTAAAAACTTCTTAACGAATACTCATACTGCGAATGTAGGTGTCTGGTGTAAAAGTACTTGTAGTAATTGGATGAAAGCTAAAAGGATCATTTTAACGCACGCATTACAGGGGCCCAGAAAGGCTTGAGCCTGATCTGCCCATCGCTTGTTTGGATCTCCTGCCGGAAGTACCGGTTTACGGAAAGGCATATGCGGCTATCTCCTCCGATATAGGCGATACGCCTACCGGTCGCCTGAAGGAGAAAAGTGGATAATTTTTCGATGATTGCATCCGTCGGGTTGACAGGTAGTTGATGAAAGGTAAACGGCTCCTGTCCATCTATATCAGGGAAAAGATCGCCCTCTCTCCCGAAATAAATAAGGCTGTCCACAGTCTTACCTGACGGAAGGTGACGATTTATTGCATAAAAATGCGGGAGTGTGCAAAGATCCCCGATCAGGAGATAATGATCACCGGTATGATCGAGGGTGAAGTTGCCTTTGTGCCAGGTAAAATAGACTATATCACCGGTCTTGCATAGTTTGGCCCAGTTCGACCCGAGTCCGCGCGAATGCGTATTAACGGCTATGTCGATCGTTTGGTCGGTGCGATTGAAATTCCAAACTGAATAGATCCTGGCTTTTTCACGTTTTCCCAGGTCCGCACCCATTCCGCAGAATACCCGCAGAACACATCCGGGTCGGTAGGAGACGTTTTTCAGGCTCTTGCTTTGAAGCCGGATATGGTATACGCTGTCGGAGATTTGCTGCTTGTAAATGATAGCGGATTTTCGGAGTAACTTCTTCGAGACGGTTTCGATTAGGCTCATAGGGATACAATTTACACTGCTAATGTAAATTTAGAATTGCAATAGGATTGTAGTAATTGAACGAAAATTAAAGCTTAGAAAGATCCACCTCGTATAATTTAACCAATTCCCCCAATTCAAAAAGGTTCTTTATTTTGAGCTTTTCAAAGAAGCGGAGCCTATGAGTCCCGATAGTTGAGGAGTGCAGGTTGAGCGTTTTTTTGATTTCTGCATGAGAATAACCCAGCAAAAGATATTTGGCAATCTGTATTTCCCTGTTGGACAGTTTTTCAAACGGATTATCCGTTCTTTTGGCCATCATATCCTCATAAAAATGTTTCTTCAGGTTCGGGCTTACATACAGATGTCCGGTCAGTACATTGCTTATCGCCTTTTTTATTTCTTCGGCATTGGATTCTTTATCCAGATAACCCAGTACCCCTAATTTCAGGAATCTTTTTGCATAGAGCTCTTCGGACTTCATGCTGAAGATGAGGATCCTGCTTTTTTCTTTATAAGCCAGGATATTGCTTATCATGGCAATGCAATCGGTCTCCGGCATATTCACGTCAAGAATGATAATATCATAATTATTTTTCTTCACGAGATCAATCACCTGGTTGCCGTTTACAGCCTCATCGCCCTGAGCGAAGGGTTGAATATCCTTCATCAATGTTTTGAGACCGGCCCTGACAATGGCATGGTCATCAGCTACCAGGAATTTATCAGATCTCATATACTTTATTTTGGTTAATTTCTATATGTAAATTTATCGTTATTCATCCATCCGGGCTGTAGTAATCTGTCTACAATATAGATTTTTTCTTATCTGTGATCACGATATTGACAATCAATAATTTATATGCGGGGCATGAGGTGATTGGGGTCAAACTTTGGAGAAATCCATATGATAAAGTTTAACCAGTTCCCCCAGTTCAAACAGGTTTTTTATTTTAAGTTTTTGAAAAAAGCGGAGCCTGTGAGTCCCGACGGTAGAGGAATGCAGGTTGAGCGTTTTTTTAATTTCCGCATGGGAATAACCAAGCAGGAGATATTTGGCAATCTGGATCTCTCTATTGGACAGCTTTTCAAACGGATTCTCCGTTCTTTTGGCCATCATATCCTCATAAAGATGTTTCTTCAGGTCCGGGCTTATGTATAAATTGCCGTTCAGCACATTTTGTATCGCCTTTTTTATTTCTTCTGCGCTGGATTCCTTATCCAGGTAACCCAGGACCCCTAATTTCAGGAACCTTTTCGCATATAGCTGTTCAGAGTTCATGCTGAAGACCAGAATCCTGCTCTTTTCTTTGTAAGCCAGGATATTGCTTATCATGGCAATGCAGTCGGTGTCAGGCATATTTACGTCAAGAATGATAATGTCATAATTGTTTTTCTTGACGAGGTCAATCACCTGGTCGCCATTAACAGCGTCATCGCCATGGGAGAAGGGATGAAGATCTTTCATTACCGTTTTAAGACCTGCCCTGACGATGGCGTGGTCGTCAGCTACCAGGAATGTGTCGACTCTCATATACTTTTTTTTGGTTAATTGATATAGTGAAATTATCATTATCCATCCATTCGGGTTGTAGTAATCTGTCTACAATTAAAATTTTTTATTATTTCTGCCAGGGACTTCCGCAGCTGTCTTTGCTTTGATTTCACCATCTGTTTGATGATGACAAACGGCATTTTTAACGTGGCCTAACATGCGAAGATGATCGTCAGCGAACCGTAACGAAATTTGTTCGATCAATGAGATCCTTTACAGCATTGAACTACAGCCGTTGTAGGAAAAGATTTAAACTTGTTCTTCATAGCCCTTTTTCAATTATCAATTGCAATAAATGTGTATTGCGTTGTGTTAAGGGTGATTGATGAAGGTCAACCCCAAACTCGCCATAGCGATTACGCTTTTGTTTTTGCCATTTGCTTTTACGGCAAAAGGGCAATATTACCCCGGTGGGCTGGGCAATGGCAATCTCTTCCTCTGGCTGGATGCCAACAACAGCAGCTCGATCACCCGGAATGCCGCCAACCAGGTAAGCCAGTGGGCCGATCTTAGCGGCAATGGTTTTAATTTCTCGCAGGCTACCGCGGCCCAAAGGCCGGTCTACGGCGCGGCCGCCAGCCCCACGGCAAGACCCGGTCTAACGTTCACGTCGACCAGTTCCCAATACCTGAGCATCGTCAGCCTCCCGGCTACTCTTTCCTTTACTGCCGGGGTCAGTGCCTTTACCCAGGTCAGCTACAATGCCCCGCAGACCGCTCAGGGCTGGCAACGCATTTTCGACTTCGGCAACGGAGCGGGCAGCAATAATTTCATGACAGGCCGACGTGCTGCTTCGGCCAGTACCTATTACGAAGGCTGGAATGGCGCTGCCGGCGACCAGACCTGGACCACGACCAATGCTATCAGCAACGGCACGGAAGCGCTGTACGAAGCAGTCCAGCAGCCTGGCGCGGCAGGAACGCTGACAGCTGTGGCGTTTTACCTGTCCGGCGCCAACCAGGCGGCGAATGGATCGGCGGGCGCCAATACCCATATCCCCAATGCCATCGTGAGGACCTCCAACTATGTTGGCCGAAGCAACTGGGCGGCAGACAATTATTTTTCCGGCACGATGTCCGAGATCCTGTTGTACAATACCGCCTGCAATACGACACAGCGCGTGATCCTGGAAAACTACCTGTCGGCCAAGTGGAACCAGGCGGTCAGCGTGACTAAATATACTCCCCCCAGCACGACCACTTATACGACCAATCTCATAGGGATCGGGTATACCAGCGCCGCCGACAATTTTCTCACCGATGTCGCTACATCTACCGACGGCCTTGGTTTTAGCAGCGGGGCCACGGCCACGGATTTTCTTGGCTCGCCCGGCTACCTGATGGCGGCACATAACGGACAGGCCAATACTATCCTTACCAATATCGCGGTCACCGGCATAGGAGCTTCTGTCGATTACTGGAATCGATCCTGGTATTTGAATGCAACGGGCGGCAACAGTAGTGGCAATGTGACGCTGAATTTCAATTTTTCCAATTATAATGGTTCCGGCCTCCCGGGCGCGGCGAATTATTTCCTGGTTTACAATGCCACTGACGGCAGCTTTGCCAGCGGAACCAACCAGGTCGTTGCGGTGAATACAGCTGCGGCGGGTAGCACGGTATCTTTTATGGTAAAGGCGTCATCCCTCGCCACCGGCTACTATACGCTGATGTGGTGGCCGTCGGGCGGTGGCGTCACTCCATCTGCCACCTCGGTCTGTGGCGGCGGCAACATCTCGTTCACGGCATCCACATGGAATGGCGCAGCCTATCAGTGGCAGGTGAATACGGGCAGCGGCTTCGCAAATGTGCCGGCTACGGATCCGGGGGGCGCGATTTATAGCGGTGCTACTTCAACCACCCTTGGTATCACGGGGGTCACCTCCTCCATGAATGGCTATACCTACCAGGTGATCCTGACCCCATCCAACGGGCCGGCGATCACCGAAGGACCGTCAACGCTGACTGTCAACACTGCTGCTGCGGAACCGCTGTCTTCCACGGCCAACCCCGTCTGCGCCGGCGGCAGCACGACGCTGAGCATCACCGGCCCGGTGGCGGGGGTTAACTATAATATCTACAGCGACCCGGCACTGACGGTACTGGCAGGCACATTGACTTCGGCGGCCAATAGTCTCGTATTAAGCCCGGCGACCACTACTACCTATTACGAGCAAGCAGTGCAGACAGCCAGCGGCTGTGTACAGACCGGTCCTATCCAAACGCTCACGATATCAGTCAACCCCGCACCTGCGGCACAATCGCTCTCGGCCAGTGCCAGCCCGATCTGTGCGGGCAGCAGTACTACGCTGAGCATTACCGGCCCGGTGGCGGGTGTGACCTACAATATCTACAGCGACCCGGCCCTGACGGTGCCGGTAGGCACATTGACTTCAGTGGCTAATGCCCTCGTACTAAGCCCGGCCGTGACGACAACTTATTATGAACAGGCGGTAGAGACGGCGACCGGCTGCGTGCAAACGACGGCCAGCCAGACTATCACGGTGACAGTGAACCCTACTCCGGCCGGCCAGGCCCTGGCCGCCAGTGCCAGCCCGATCTGTGCGGGCGGCAGCACGACGCTCAGCATTACCGGACCGGTGGTGGGAGTGACCTACAATATCTACAGCGATCCGGCACTAACGGTGCCGGTGGGTACATTGACGTCGGTCGCCAATGCTTTAATGGTCATCCCTGCCGCGACAACAACCTATTATGAACAGGCAGAAACTGCGCTGGGATGCCTGCAGACCACTCCTGTACAAAGCACTGTTGTTACTCTGAACGCAAACCCTGTGTTGACAACTGTTGAAAACCCAATATTATGTATCGGGCTACCGGATACCTTGTCGGCTACGGCGCCCGGTGCGCAGGTAACCTGGCTGGGTTACGACCCCGGAGACAGCATTATCGTAAGCCCCGCAACCACCACTACTTATGTGGCCGTCGCAGAAAATGCGGCTAAGTGTACGGATACGGCCATCATCACCGTGCAGGTGATCGATTTTAAAATTTCCCTGACGGCCAGTCCCGATCCTATTGTAGCAGGCTTCCCGGTCAGCTTGGCGGCCACGTCCTCAATGCCCTACCAGGTGGTAAGTTGGGAGCCATCCGGCCAGTTCCCCGATCAGACCGCGTCGACCCAGACTTTTACTATTATCGATACGTCACAAATTTTTTCTGTAACAGGCATAAACGATAATGGCTGCCTGGATACAGCCAGTATCACCGTCGTGGTGCAGCCCAACCTGGGAGACTTCTTTATACCCAATGCTTTTACGCCCAACGGCGACGGCAGAAACGATGTCTTTATGGTATATGGTTCTTCCATCCGAGACATCGACATCAGGATATTCAACCAATGGGGACAATTGGTTTTTGAATCACAGGATGCACAAAGGGGTTGGGATGGTTCTTATGGCGGCCATCAGCAACCGGCCGGCGTGTATCTGTATGTGATCAAGGTAGACCTGTATGGTCAACCCAGAACCATTTACAAGAAAGGAAGCCTGAACCTGATACGTTAATACATTAAAAATGAAAAAGTTTTTTACTTATATTTTCCTGTTTTTACTGTGCGTGGTCCTTGCCGGCTGTGAAGATGCCCTGGCGCAGATCGATCCGCATTTTTCCCAATACTATATCAGCCCTATGATGCTGAACCCGGCTCTCACCGGGGTAATGGAAGGGGATTACCGGGGATCAGCGATCTTCAGGAGTGAATACGGCAATACTTTGATGGTTAAAGGGGTTTCAGGGGATATGACCACCAATAATAATTTTAACCTGGGAGTCGACTTGTTGAACGAATCCAGCAGCGATCAATCGTATGCGTACACCACCGGGCATGTCAGCATGGCCTATACCGGTGTCAGGTTGGGGCCAAATGCCGATCACTGCATCAGCATGGCGATTCAATGCGGGTTCATCAACCGTCAGTTCAATATCACTAAACTTCAATTCGGCGATCAATGGGCATCAGGCCTTGGCTATCAACCTGCAACATCCTCCGGTGAGTCAATCAATAAACCTTCCGTCTCAGCATTGGATGCCGGAGTAGGAATCGCCTATTATGATGCCGTCGCAGACAAAAAAGCAAACTTTTTCGGCGGCATCGGAGCATTTCATATCACACAGCCCGACAATACATTTTTATCCGGAGGCGGTAGCGATAAACTGCCTGTCCGATATAGTGTTCACGCGGGTGTCAGGATAGCCTGCTCCGACGTTTTTAGCATTGTTCCCAATGCGATCTACATGCAGGAAGGAACTGCAAAAGAGAAAATGATGGGTGCTTACCTGCAATTATATGTGAATGAAACGACCGATTTTATGTTTGGAGCGAATTGGCGTATCGATGATGCGATATCTCCATTTGCCGGAATCTATTATAACGGGCTGACGATCGGTGTCAGCTATGATGTGAGCGCTTCTGCGCTGGATGCAGCGTCCGCCCCGGCTAACAGCCTTGAAATATCCATATCCTATATGGCCAAGAACAAAAAAACCATGAACACAAAACCTTTTCATTGCCCCAGGTTCTGATCGCAACCCTAAAGACCCGCAAATAAATATGAAAACCCGTTCGCTTAAAAAGATAGTTTTACTGATCGGCTGCTTCCTGTTTTGTATGGCAGCTATAAAGGCCCAGCGCAGTAATTCAGGTTATTTCAACCACGGCAACCAGCTTTTCAACAGGAAAGATTATTATGCGGCCGCTCAATACTATGAGAAATACCTTGCCCTGGTAAAAAACACGGATCCGGTCGCGCAGCCGTTTGCCGTAGAGAAGAAAGTTAAAGGAAGGCCAGCTACCCGGAATAGCCGCTGGCTGGCGGTATATCGCCTGGCCGAATGCTACCGCCTGTGCCATGATTACGCGCAAGCAGAAAGATGGTATAAAGAAGCTGCGTCCTATCCTGCAACCGCGTTTCCTTTAGCCGAATATTGGTATGGCGTATCCCTTCGCGCTAACGGAAAATATGAGGAGGCCATGCAGGCGGTCACTAAATTTCAGGAGACTTATTCTACTATGGATTCTAACCTGACCGGAGCTGATCGGGAAATAAAGAACCTGAGGTTCATTACGGACGAGATAAAGAGCAGCGATAAAGACAGCTTTGTCATCAGCCAGCCGGAAATCAGCGGCCTCGGATCGGCCTATGCTGCGTCCAGCCTGAACGTGGATACGATTGTGTTTACCGGTATTCGCCCCGAGGGAGGCGCCGGGCAGCAGGGGAAGGATTATTATAATAACCGGCTCTATCAGGCATTACCGGTTGAAAATTCCACCATCCTTCCGGAGCCATTCAGGAGTCATCCGCAAGGGACGGCCCATGAGGGAATGTCCTCTTTTAGCCAGGATGGGAAGAGAATGTTCTTTACCCGCTGGGATGGCAAGCCCGGCCAAAAGAATGCTGCTATTTATGAGTCTCAACGGACGGATACCGGGTGGTCGCAACCGGCGAAGTTGACAGGTGACGTCAACAAGGAGGGGTATAACAGTGCCCAGCCCTTTATTACCGAATCGCTGGAGGGCAAGTATCTTTTGTTCTCGTCCGACAGGCCCGGCGGTATGGGTAATTATGATCTCTGGTATGCAGAGATGGATTCCGGGTATCATGTACTATTTGTTAGAAATATGGGAGAGACGATCAACTCCCCCGGTGATGAGCAGTCTCCCTTCTTTCACGAGAACAGCCGCACGCTTGTCTTTTCAAGTAACGGCAGACCGGGCATGGGAGGGTTTGATATTTATTATGCTAAGGGGAATATAAGTCTGTCCAATTGGGAGAGACCCGTGAACGCCGGGATGGCCGTCAACTCTTCCAGGGACGATCTTTATTTTTGCAGTACCGATTCGGTCAACCTATGGAATACTGGTTGGCTTAGCTCGGACCGATCATCGGATTGCTGCCTCGCATTATTTTCCTTTCGGGAAGTTAATTCACAGTATGTGGCAGGCAGAGTAGTGGATTGCCGGAACCGGCAACCGTTGGAAGGAGTAGAGGTCACCCTGACTGAACAAAGACATCCCGGAAAATTGCTGAAGAAAATAAACACCGATGAGCACGGGGAATATCATGTCGAGCTGCATAATACTTCTACCTTCAGAATACTGGCAGAAAAGAAAGGCTATAACCCGGCGTCAAGTGAATATGTGCTGCATTTTAAAACCGGGAACGACACCCTGGTGAACGAGGATATCTGTCTCTCTGCTGAGCCTGATACGAATCTTATCAAGGATGCAGCCGGCGTACTCCAGTTCCTGAATAAGTCACAGGAATTAGGCGGGTTTGCTTACAAGAAATCGTCACTTTATATGTCCTCTTATCCCACGCTGGACTTGCTGGCTGCTCTCATGAATAAATATCCCACTATAACCGTTCGAATCGATGGTTATACAGATGGGATAGGTAGTGATGAATACAACCTGCGATTGGCCCAGGCCCGGGTAGAAACCAGTATCCGGTACCTGGTCAAAAAGGGCATCAGCCGGGATCGCCTGAAGGGTAGGGCCCTGGGAAAATGCTGTCCGCTTGTGCCGGAGACGGTCAACGGGAAAGACGATCCGGCAGCACGGGCGAAAAACAGGCGGGTAGAGTATACAATCCTGACAAATTAGAAAAATTCCTACAGACGGCTATAAATGTCCTTTTTACATTTGTGTTATATATCAAATGCCCGTTTTAAAATCAAGACCTCTGAAGCAAGTCTTTAATATCCTGCGTAAACCGCTATCCGTGTCCTGATTCCCTTCAAAACTTGTTGTCCGTCTCCTGAACAAAAACTGCATTGACCTCGTGCAGTTTTTTTTTATTAGTAGTGCAACGGATTACTACAAGACTTACGGGGAAAGGGAATTATTTTGGTAATAGAATTTTTTAAAACCCAACCCTCTAAAAACCTAAATCGTAAAAGATGAAACCATTGTGCCTACTGGCATCGCTTGCCTTCCTGTGCAGCCTCTCTTCCCATGCGCAGGATCTGACGGCAAATTCAATTCCTAACAACAACAGATCCTTGCCGATCGACGGGGTATTAGCCGGACCCAAACAAAAAATGCCGCACAAGAAACAGCGGAAATGGAAAAAAGAGCATGACCGGATAGATGGGCATATTGATCATGCCCTGTTAAAAACAATGGGACAGACCACAGCGACAATTGTCACCCTGTTGAGTGACTCCTGTTTTTCAGAGATTCCCTTCATTCCCAGCTGGCATGGAGAATTTGTTTCGGATAAGCGAAGTCAGGCTTCCCGGATAAGTTTTGGGCTGGAATGTCAATTCCCGACTCCGGATCAGTCTGACAACGGCGGGAGCACTGCCAATGTGGAGGGTAATGCACAGATCAGGATCATGTCCAACGACTTTTCCATTCTTTTTCGTGATACACTGTATGTGAACGGAAAGATCTTCCAGACCCTTAAAGATACCCTGGCTGTAAAGAATGGATTCCCCTATTGCGAATTACCCCTCGCCGTTGACGATACGGCCAATGAGCCGCATCTTCACACCAGAGTATGGCTGGTCTCCGCCTCGGATAATTTACCCTATATTCCTGTCACCAGGAAGGAATACCTGGAAGAAGCGATACTGGAAGCAGGAATTGAAAGGAATAAACAGGTGGCAGCCATTAAGGAGAAGACCCCGCTGAGGTCCACGGATGACCAGAAGGCAGAAAAGGAAAGGGACATGGAGGAGATCCGCCAGACTTATTCAGGCGCAGAAAGAGAAATGAGGCTCAGACATTTTTTGGAATCCTATAGATCGGACGAGGATTATCAGAAAGAGGCTGTCGACAAGGGTACCGCCGAGATAGACAGTACCATCCATTTAATGGAACGCCTGCAATCACATTTGGTGGCCGCTGAGTTGAACAAGCCGGCAATGGTATCTGTGCCTGCCATTCAATTCGAAGGGTTTGAAGATAATACGCCTGGCTCCAGAAAGCTTGTCAAGGTCAATCCGGCTTATTTCAACACCTCTTTGACAGGTGAAAAAGCCCAATGTTTTCTTGTTTGCTGGAATTATAATCCGAGCATAGCGATGGCGGCGGATCTCGACAGACAGCTAAGCGACAAGTTCGATTTTAAGAAATTGCAGGGGCTATTGGGTAATTAGCCGGCTGGCGGATCATGATAACTTAATATGTGGCTATGAGGTATTTTTTCCTGGTTCTTGTGTTGATCGTGACCCCTTTCCTTGCCGTAAGGGTAGAATCCCAGTCACTTAAAGACCTCTTTGAAAGGTTGGATACCGTAAGTTCGGACTCGGGCAAAGTCCTTCTTTACTATACCATTTCCCGCGCCTACTGGAATAAGAATGCCGATAGCATTTTGCTGATGAGCAGGAAAGGAAAGGATATAGCAGAAAAGATCCATTACGAGGAAGGGCTTGCGTTGACTCAACTGTCAATGGGAGTAGGTTACGACCTGAAAGAGGATTACCCGGATGCCCTGAATTGTTACCTGCAGGCGCTGCGGATCAGTGAAAAATCGGGTAAAGAAGAATTGATAGCCAATCTTTATAATGATATTGGCATTATATACTCGGCCATGGCCGAGTATAATAAAGCGAAGGAATATTATCTTGCCTCTCTTGGAATAGCGAAGAAGAATGCGGACAGTTATCAAACGGCGGTACTGCTTATCAATTTAGCCGAGTCTTTTAAAAATACAGGAGAATATGATTCTGCCATAGTATATAACAATCTGGCGTTGCCTTTGGAGGTCAAGCTGAAGGATTCAGCGAACATTGCCACTGTCCTGCTGAATATTGGTGACAATTACAATAAAAAGGACCAACCAGAAAAGGGGCTGGGATATTTCCGGAAATGCATGACGCTGGCGGAACGGATCCATGATGAGGAGAACATTGCCTGGGTCAATCTGTCGATGGCGCAGTCCTATTTACAGGAGGGTAAAGCCAGCGTTAGCTGTCGATATGCAGCGACTGCATTGGAGACAGCCAGGCGTATTTCATTCACCCGGATCGTAAAGGAGTCCTATTTCGTACTTTATTCCGATTGCCGGCGCCTGGGCAATTTTGCAAAAGCGCTGGATTACCGGAACCTGGAAATTGCTTTGAAAGACAGTCTATATAATATAGAAAAGGATAAAGAGATTAAAAAGCTCGAATCCGGCATTGAACTGGAAAAGAAGCAACATGAGATTGATGTACTGAACAGGGACAAACTCATTCAGCAGCAGGATATTGCCAATGAGCGGCAAAAGCATATCATGTTCATTGCGGGGGCTATTTTTTTTGGCATGGGGGCCTTCTTCCTTTTCAAGAGCAACCAGGAGAAAGAGAGACTCAACCGGCAATTGAAGGCGCAGAACGAGGAGATACTGCGGCAAAATGAAATGCTGGAAGAATTGTTATCATGACCGGATAATTTCCGGGGTTTTTAATTTCTTATCTTCGGGAAATGAAAGCCAGCGACCTTGGTAAGATGGTGGATCATCTGGGTCCTACAGAGAAAATGCCCGTATTCTTTATTGGGCATGGCAGCCCGATGAATGCCATAGAGGAAAATGAATTCGTCGACGGGTTCAGGCGGGTAGGAGAGACCCTTCCGAAGCCCCAGGCAATCATTTGTATATCCGCGCACTGGCAAACCGAAGGCACGATGGTGACGGCTATGCCACGGCCGAGAACGATCCATGACTTTGGCGGTTTTCCCCGTGCTTTATACGAAGTAGAGTACCCGGCCCCGGGAGATCCGGTACTGGCGCTGGAGACCCAACGAATGATTTCGGGCACGGCGGTCGGGCTGGACTATGAATGGGGACTGGACCACGGCGCCTGGAGCGTACTCCGGCATCTATATCCGCAAGCCGATGTTCCCATCATCGAGATGAGCCTGGACTATTCCCAACCGGCCTCCTGGCATTATGACCTGGCCCGGGAGCTGGCCGCGTGGAGGAAAAAGGGAGTGCTGATCATCGGCAGCGGGAATATGGTCCATAATCTGCGGATGGTGGCCTGGGACAAGATGGAGACGCCGGGCTATGCATTTGAATGGGCGGCGGAAGCGGGAGAGAAAATGAAGCAGTCGATCCTGCATGGGGATCACTCATCGCTCATTCAGTGGCATTCCCGGGGGAGGGCCTTCAACCTGGCCATACCGACGCCCGAGCATTATCTGCCGCTGCTGTATGCCCTTGCGCTGCAGGAAAAGGATGACAGCGTCAGTTTTTTCAACGACAGGTACCTGGCAGGTTCGCTTTCCATGACCTCCGTGAAAATCTCGGGGGCTAAATGATAACGCATAAATCTCCCACTATGCCGCCATTGCCGCTGTCCAGGCGTCCGATCGACATTGCCCTCATCGTCTTCTTTTGCGTCAATCTTTTCTTTATTACCTATATCGTCGACCTTGAGCAACTGGTCATCCGCGATGCGGACCATTTCCGGTATCCGGTATGGCCGCCGGCCGGCATGGTTGACCTTGTACATTGGTATGGGCGTCATTTCGATCCGGTATTGATGGCGCGGCCGGCCTGGTGGCGAGCTACCATCTGGATCGACTCCCTTTTCTTCGGGCCTTTCTACGCCCTGGCGATCTATGCCTATGCGAAAGGGAAGAACTGGATCCGTTTTGGTAGCATCATGTGGGCATCGGTCATGCTGACGAATGTATCGATCATCCTGTTCGAGGAAGTATGCGGAGAACATGCCTCACCTGCGTTGGGCAGGGTATTGCTGTCCAATGCGGCCTGGGTCATCTTCCCTGTTATCGTACTGTACCGGATGTGGCGATCGGTGACGCCGTTCGCGGCGAAAAATGGATAATCCGTTGTGGCATCGGCCCCCGCTAATTCCATCCGTTACTCACCACGCAATTGGGATTGTAATCTTTTTCAATATCCGGTATAGGCAGAAGCAAATTTTTAGCCTGGAAAGGTTGGATGCCGTTCAGCCCGGGCTCGGTCGATTCCTCGGCGTTAATGACCTGTTGGGCAAGGCCCCAGCGAATCAGGTCAAAATAGCGGGTTTGTTCTCCACAGAGCTCAAGCTGTCTTTCCAGCATCAGGATAGTCATGGCGCTGGTCTGGCTGCCGCCCAGGCTGGGGTAGGGGATGGCTCCTGCTCTGGCCCTCACCTGGTTGATCAACGCCAGTGGCTGGCTTCCGACGTTGCCCTGCTGGATATAGGATTCGGCAAGCATAAGCAGAACATCCGCATACCGGATGACCTGTCCGTTGATACCGCTTTGCGGCCCTCCGTATGACGGGACCAGGTTATAATATTCATATTTCCTCCAACTGTAGTCGCCTTGTGGGTCTGATGCGTTAAAAGGATAAGATATTTTGCCTGTAGTGCATTGTTCGCAGTAGACGGTATCGCCGCCACTTGCTTTGGTGCCGTAGAAAGTCGAATAGGCCCGCGGGTCCACATACGGAGTGACTCCATCCGCCGGACTTGGGTAGTGAAAAGCATTGACGGCGGTCGTCGAAATATATACATTCCACCAATCGTTGAACCCGTATTCCTGGGCCCGGTCCGATTGAGTGGCCAGGCCTCCCCAGGTCTCCTGTCCTCCAAACATCGAATACTGGTTGCCGATACTCCAGCTCGTCCAGGCCTCGTTCATCACCTGGAAAATGTCCTCCGGGCTGTTCTGGTTAGTAGGGCTGAAAAGGCTGTCGTAGACGGGAGAGAGCGTATNNATAGGGAGCCTGGGTCAGCAGGGTAAATTCAGTTTGGGCACTGGACCATTTTTTTTCATACAGGTAGGTTTTACCCAACAGGGCGATCGCTGCGCCCTGGGTAGCCCTGCCCAGATCGGCAGCATCGTAAACGACCGGCAGGTTCGGAATGGCGCTGGCAAGATCAGTTTCAATAAAGGTCCAGATGGAAGCTGCCGGGGAACGCGGAATATAATTATTGTTGACCACGCTGTCGTATGAAGTGATCAGGGGGGCATTACCCCATAGGTTAACAATATTGAAGTAGGCATAGTCCCTGAGGAATTTCACCTCGGCAACATATTGTCTTACATTGGCCTGATCTGTAGGGTCCGTCGGATTCCAGGCATTCACCCTATCAATGACCACATTGGCGCGGAAGATCATCCGGTATAAGGAGCCCCAGAGCTCTCCGATTTCAGTTTGGTTGGTGCCGAACGAATAATTCCCCAACTGCGCCAGGTCGCCTTGCATATTGGTTGTTTTTTTGGCTTCCATGCCCAGCAGGTCAAAAATGAAATAATATTCCCTGGACCACAGTCCCTGATGCAGTAAGACGGAATAGGTGGCAATTGTCGCCTGGTCCAGGGCATTACTGTTGTTAAAATAAGTGTCGTAAGAATAGGCGCTCTGGCTGGTCAGGTTAAGCAGCGATTTTTTGCAGTTCCATGAACAGGCTGCCATGCAGAGGAGCAGCAGGTAATAAACTATCTTTTTCATAAAATTTTCTTTTATTATTATGGGTCAGGCCATTAAAATCCAAGTTGTAATCCGGCAAGAAAGGTCCGTGGCTGGGGTAATTGCCCGTCATCGATGCCGCGGGTGAATATATAGCTCCCTCCCATCTGGGTGCTTATTTCCGGGTCATATCCTGAATACCCGGTTAAGGTCAACAGGTTTTGTGCCGCAATATAGACCCTGATCCTTGAGAAGACATGCTGGCCGCCGTTGATACTATTGAGCACTTTTGCGGGTAATGTATAGCCTACTGTGAGGTTTCTAAGTCGCAGATAAGCCCCGCTCTCCAACCACCAATCCGATGCTGCCAGGTTGCCGCTGGCGGTCGCATCCTGTCCGGCCCTTGGCTCGGCGGCTACATCGCCGGACTGTCTCCAGCGGTTCAGGATACCTGTTGTAGCATTGTGCCCTGTCGCTTCGATCAGTGTAAAGAATTTGACGGAATTGAGTATTTTTAATCCGGCCACTCCCGAGAAGACCAGGTTCAGGTCAAAATTCTTAAAAGTGAGGCAGGCATTGAACCCATAAACAAATTTTGGGATGGGGTTGCCAAGGACGGTTTCGTCACTGTCCGTTATCTGACCGATCCCGTGGATGTCCTTGTAAATAAAGTCCCCGGGTTGCAAGCCTGCCTGGTAAACGGCATTGGGATTGCCCGTCTTCTGAGCGGCCTGCGCATTCAGGGCATTGATCTCAGCCTGGTCTTTTGCTACGTGATCTACTTTGTATCCATAATAGGAGCCAATGGGATAACCTGCTTCGGTAATGGTGAAAGTGGACAAATTCTGTACGACGCCGGCCTGGATGGGGGCTGCGAATTGACTGCCCAGGGAGATGACGCGATTTTTATTAAAGCCGACATTGGCATTTATATTCAGGGTCAGGTCCCTGCCGATGTTATACCGATACCCTGCCGAGAACTCGAACCCTTTGTTCTCCGCGTCGGCTGCATTTTCAATCTCAACAGGCTGTGCGCCGGTAAGATCTGCGCCGACGCTGGCCGGAAGAGGTATGCTGACCAACAGACCGCTGCTCTTCCTGTCATACCAATCCAGGGTTACACTCAGTTGCTTATTGAAAAAGGCCAGGTCCAGACCGATATCCGTCTGGTCGGTCGTTTCCCATTTTATATTGGGATTGGCCAGGCTTGCAATGGTCGTCCCGGCAACATAGGTCTTATTTGACCCCAGCGAATAGACCAGGTTTCCATTGGGATTCCCGCTAAAGGTCAATACGGAAGTGACGCCGGTGGTGGGGATGTTATTATTCCCGGTGCGTCCCCAGCCGATGCGGAGTTTACCCTCATCAATAAAGGGCAGGTTCTTCATGAAGCCTTCCTCGGTGAATCTCCAGGCAAAACCGACACCGGGAAAATAACCGAATTGGTTGTTGGTCCCGAAATTGGAAGCTCCATCCTCCCTCAGGCTGCCTGATAAGATATACTTATTGTCATAGGCGTAGACCAGCCTTCCGAAATAGGAAATGACAGAAGCGCGGGCATAGCCGTAGCTGGCGCCGGTAACGGCAAGCGTTTGGGCGACACTGATATTCTGGATATTATCGTTCGGGATATCGGTACCGAGGTCGGTTACGCTGGAACTCTTACCGGGATCCAGGTAACTATTTCCGACGGTGGCGGAGATATTATGCTTGCCGAAGATCCTATTATAGGAAAAGTAGTTTTCCAGGGTATAAAAGGAATAGTCATTATAGCCCAGGCTTGACTCCCGGGGCTCTCCCAGGTTGTTAGATGCGGTATAGGGGAATTGATAGAGGGTATTTTTGCCGCCTCCGATCTCCGCAGAGAACTGCGTTCTGAATTTCAGGCCATTGATAATACTTACTTCGCCGAAGATCTGGGGTAAAACTACAAATTCGGCTTGCACATTATGGACAAGGTTCACTGCCTGTAATGGATTGTTCACATTGCTGAAGTCTGCAATATTGGAAACGATAGAATAACCGCCCAATACGCTTGGATCGTAAACGGGCTTATAAGGGGCATATCCTATTCCATCCGTGATATTGGCGTAGGGGCCGCCCGTATTTGGATTTTGGCCGACCGTGTTGGTATAACGTAAGGCCAGGCTTTGACCCAGGTGGACGCGTCCCAGGTTTTCATCCAATCCTATTCTTGTATTCAGCCGCTTGAAGGTCATGGCTTTCACGATGGATTCCTGGTCGATATACCCGACGGAGAAAGTATACAAGACCTTATCGCTTCCACCGCTGATATTGATATCGTTTTCCGAAACCGGCGCTTGCCGGAAAATCTGGCTTTGCCAGTTATTACTGTCCACCAATACGGAGTGTGTGCTGAATTTTGCCGGTAAGGTCGTATTGCTGGTAGCCGCAAAGTCTTGTAAGAGCTCCACATATTGAGCAGCATCCAGCAGGTGCAGCTGTTTCCAGGCCTTGGCTTCGCCCCATTGTGACGTGATGGATATCCTCGGAGGGCCGGGCCTGCCTTTCTTGGTGGTGATTATTACAACGCCATTGGCAGCGGCTGAGCCGTATATGGCTGTGGAAGAAGCATCCTTTAAAATGGTGATGTTTTCGATATCCTGGGTGCTGAGCGCATTGAACAGGTTTTTATCCGCCTGTATCCCGTCAATAATATAAAGAGGATCTACGCCGGTAAAAGATCCCGTTCCCCGGATGATAATCTGGGCGTCCGCCCCCGGGACTCCGTTGGCCTGCACCACCTGCACGCCTGCCGCTTTGCCGATCAGCAGTTCGGAGGGATTGGTAGAACTTGTAGATCCCGCCTCTTTCACCGACACGACATCCAGCGATCCGACCACGTCCTTTTTCTTTGCTGTCCCGTAGCCTATGACGATTACATCATCCAGGGACCTTTCGGCTAAGCGCAGCCTGGTGACCAGCGTGAAAGCGGCGTCAGGTTGTAACGTATATCCGCTGAGCTTTTGTGTTTCAAAGCCAACAGAGGAGAACGTAAACGTATAGCCACCTCCGGGAGGAAGTTTTGAAAAGCTGAATACGCCGGAACTATCGGTTGTTGTGCCGGCACTAAAATTTGTTTTGGTGTTCTTCACCATGACCGATACATTGGCAAGGGCGGTACCGTTCTCGGTTTTGACGATACCCGTTACCTGTGTCCTTTTATCCTGGGCTTTCAAAGAAAGGCAGAAGACAGGAACGAGGAAAAGCACCAGGACAAAATGCTTAGTATGAGATCGTTTCATTTTCATATGCAAGTTTTGGTGAATGAAGGTTTTGGTTAATGGTCAGGCAATAAAAGTACTTTCGTCATTATACATAACGTTGTGCTGAAAGGTCGACGTTTATATTTTTTTAGTGGATTCTTTTCTTAACGATGTATCTGCCGTCCTGTTTAGTGATCGAAAGTCGATTTAGCAGCGCGATATCTTTCAGGATCGTATCCAAAGAGTCGCCATTCTCATACCTGCCCGTAAAATACCGGTTTCTGATATCTGAGGGGGAATACCCGATCTCTACGCTATAATAGACACTCAACTGATCGAAGACCTGTTCGAGGGACTGGCTGCTAAACATATACCATTCAGGTAACCCCGTTCTATTCGTTTTATTCGTTCCGCTGCCGGATCTCCTCTCCGGAGATAATATTTTCGCCACTCTGTTTTTCCTGTCATATACCAGCAGCTCACCGGGGGAGAGATTCATCCCGTCCGATAGCTTTACAGGCATATTATCCGCCGATCTCCATCTCACCAGTACTTTTCCTGTGTGCAGACCCACTTTTATCGTATTATCCGTTTCGAAGGAAGTGACTGTAAAAGAGGTTCCCAGGACGGTTGTCGCGATCTCATTACTATAAACGACGAAAGGCGTGTTGATATCCGGGGCTACTTTAAAATAAGCTTTTCCCTGCAGGTAAATTTCGCGCCGGCTTTTCATTTTCTCACAGAAACGCACTTCACTGGCCGGATAGAGTTCGATCAGGGAGCCATCCTCCAACGCTATAGTCATTTTCTCTTCCGTAACATTCCTTGCATACCGGAAGGAGTCTGCCTGACGGATGTCATCTGTCTTCTGCGCAAGCGCCGGGGCCTCCGTCTTCGTCTGTCGATGCCACAAGACCTTCCAGCCAATTCCTGCGAGGAGAATGATACAAGCCGCTGCCGCAAACCTCGTGAGGAATTTCCCTATAACATGCTGCTGGCCATAACCCTGAGTCACCTTGCTGAATAGCCTGTTTGAAATGGAGGGAGTCAGGCGACGAGAAGTCTCAAAAAGCTCCCAATCTTCTTCACCAAGGTATTCTTCCAGCACTCCGGGATTTTCTTCCAGGTACTGCACTACCAGTTCCTTTTCTTCAGCCGTACACTCATTTCGAAAGAACTTCCAGATTAATTCCTTTGTCATCATGCTGAACCGGCATTGAGATTTACTACCAAGAATACGTTTAGAATGAAGCTTACCCCCAGCCCGGCTAAAAATTTATTTTCGGAAAAAGAGAATAATGGGGGCCAGAATGGAAACGATATGTTGTAATTGTTTAAGTGCGCGGGAAATGTGGTGTTCCACCGTTTTGACCGACAAGGACAGTTCTTTGGCTATTTCTTTGTAGGACATGCCGGAGTACCTGCTCAGCTCAAAGATCTTTCTTCGCATCGGCGGCATTTGTTGAATGCCCTTCCATACTTTTTCTTTCAATTCTGATTCGTTAATCCGATCGTCCACATTATTGCAAAGAGACTGTTCATGGGCAGGGTTCATTTGTACAATGATCCTGTTGTTGTATTCCTTGCTGCGAAGCAGGTCTATCAGTGTTGTTTTGGCAATCCTGAATATTTGCCTTGAGAGGGAGATTTCCTGGTTAAGAGATGCCCTGTATTGCCATAATTTGATAAAGGTCAGTTGGACAGCTTCCTCGGACAGGTAAGTGGATTGTGTTTTAGAGAGCATATAAAAGAATAGCTTCTCATGGTATTGGGTAAATACCTGCTGGAAAATGAATGTATCTCCTTCCTGTAAAGCAGCAATCGTAGTCAGAAGCATGCGTTATTGGTGGGTAAACTTCCATAAAAGTAATTTTTTTTTAATATTTTGCTAAATAAATATATTTTTATTTAGCTGACCCCCCGGATAAAGGGTATCGGGGAAACCGCCCATCCTTATTTTGGCAGCGATATGAAGAAGGTAGATCCCTGACCGGGGTGACTTTCAAACCAGATGCGTCCCCCGTGCGCCTCGATAATCTGGCGGCAGATATACAGCCCCAGACCGAAGGATTGTTCGCCGGATGTTCCTTTACGCTTGATGGTGCTCTCAAAGGGCTCAAATAATTTGTCTGCTAATTCAGGTGGAATGCCTATGCCATTGTCCTGGACCGATATGACAATTCCCGTTGGCGTCTCTGCTGTAATGATTTTAACCGTTGAGCCTTCAGGGCTGAATTTGATGGCATTCACGACCAGGTTATCCAATGCGCGGGTTAGCTTTTCACGGTCTGCCTGAATAATGTGCATGGCCGATTCCTGGATGATCAGCCGTTGTTTTTTTTCTGTCGCGCGATAGTTCAGTAACTGCACCGCCTGTTCTACCAACATGGTCACATCTACTTTTTCCTTTTGCAGCGTTTCTTCCCTGATCTCAAAATCTGTTTCCAGCAATTCGGTGATGAGCTGCAGGCATCTTTGACTGGCCTTTTGAACGAGCTGCATCCATTCTCCGTCTTTACCAGGTGCGTTGCTGTTCATCTTCATCCCGGTGAGTGAGTTGATGGCTCCTATGGGATTTCGCAGGTCATGTGCGACAACCCTTATAAGACGGGCATAATTTTTATTGCTCTTTTCGAGAGCGGTCGTCGTAGCGGTAAGTTGCTTATACTGGTCTTCCAATGTGGCATGAATACGCCGGTTTTGCCTTGCATTCCGCCAAAGCATAGAGATGATGACAACCGCAAGCAGGCATGCAATGCCTTCCAGCCAGAGTAACCGACTCGCATACAATGCCTTTTCCCGAATGGTTTCCAACTGCTGGTCCTTGAGCGCATAGGTAATGTAATCGATGCCCGACTGGTTATCCGTTGCCTGTTTTTCCCGGTACAGCCGGACAAGCGCGGCGCTATACTCAGACGCAGTTGCTTTGTCTTTTCTCGCCATATAAAAGTCGTACATTTTGTTCGTCATATCCCTTTCATAGCTACTGTAATTCTTTTCCTTCGTAATATCCAATACCTGCCGATAATAGGCGACGGCTTTTGCCGAATCGTTTGCGCTGTACAAATCTCCCAGTTCAATGATAATGTCAATGCTCATATAGAACAGCTTCTCCCGGAGCCCTTCGGCCAGCGTATTTTCCAGCAAGCGGATGCCTGTAGCCCGCTGGCCTTGCTGAATATAGCGGTTGGCCTTCAATTGCTGGATCGCCAGCAGGAGGCGGATGTCATGATATCGTTGGGCTATCTTTGTTGCCTTATCGATGTAAAGGTCGATCGAGTCCGCGGCAAATTGCTGGGGGTATTGGAGAAGAAAATTATAGATGACAAGCGACATGATCGAGTCCCGCGTGAGTGATTTGCCCAGGGACAACGCCTCCTTGTAATGAGCCACCGCCTTCTCATTATTTCCATCGGTATTATAGACCATGGCAATATTCATTAACGTCTGCGCCATATTGGAAGAATCCCGCAGCCCGGTATATTGATTATATGCGTCGCTATAGTAACGCAAGGCAAGATCAGAGGTGCCGTTGATATCAAAGTAGATAGCCAGGTTGTTCGTGGCATCTGCAATGCCTTTTGTATAATCTATGCGGCGGCTGATTTCCCGGGCTTTATTGGCATAGAACAAGGTGCTATCGGTATTTTGTTCATACGATAACATGCTGATCCTGTTCAATGCATCGACATAACGGGGGCTGTCTGAAATGGAAGGTAATGCTTGCTTGAAGGCTTGAATGACTTCATCCTGGCTATAGGCAGGGAGGCAGAATAAGCAAAAAACGGTAAGATGGGTTAGTGTTTTCAAGGAAACGGGTATTTTCTAAGGAAACAGGGTTACCACAAGATAGTAATTTTACGCAATATTTCAAAAAACATCTACGTCATTTGTAGAACAAACCCGTGTTAACGCCGTAGAAATGCAGTTTGAGGTCCCCGGGGTCTACCAGGGCCAGGCATTAAGCCTTGGGCTATTGAAAAGATGATAAGCAGATGATAAAAACTCCGACACGGAAAATGTAGCCCCCTGCAGGGTTTTCAATATTGTAGTAAAATATGGCAAGTAATTTGAGTTGGCCTGTTTAAGAATTCAGAATATACTTAATATTACAAAATCCCCATGCATTGTGGAAAAGTCACCCCATGTTTGGCATTGTTTTCGCTACCTATGCGCAATAGTGATCCCGATCATTAATGGATCTAAAGGTTAAGGACACCCCTGAATTGCAATTCACCCCATTCATTTAATTATCGATTTCTTGCCATTGCTGTATCCGGCGTATGCCGGGTAACCAGTATGTATTTATGTATTCCGGAAAACCAGTATTTATTATTAGTAGCTAAAATCCTCTGTCTATGAGACCTAAATTTTACTTGTTAATGCTGCTTGTTGCAGCATGTATGGCTCTGTATTCTTCCCCCGCTTTGGCTCAGTCCGAATCTCACAACTTTATCACTTATGACACAACGATTTCGATATTCACGCCGCCATGGGGGCCTACGAACACCTGGCTGGTGCGGATCTCGAGACCAGCGAATATGTTCACGGCCGGGAATGCTGACACTGCGAGCCGTCCGGCCATCATTACGATGCCCGGAGAGGGGCAGCAGGGCAATAGTGATACCGCTAATTTGACCGTATATGGTCCGCACTATTGGCTGAAGAACGGTTGGAATGGATCGGTGGTCCTCGGGAATGGCACCCACTATCCCATCCTCATCACCATCTGCTATGTCAATGAGGTTTATACGAACGTGCCGGATGTCTATAACGTTGTGGATACCTTGCTCACTCATTACCATATCAAACGGGATGCGGTTCATTTTGCCGGGCTGAGTGAGGGCGCCTTTACATGGGGATCCCTGGTGGCTTATGAAACTACACCGGGAGCGCAAACCGGCATGAAGATCATGACCAGCCTGGCAGCCTTCGAAGGAACGCCGAATCCTTCCCTCACCGAGCCCAACAATACGCTTGGAGCTGACACGCCTCTGTATAAAATATGGGCTGCGAAATATAAGGGGAAGTATTTCTACCTGGAAGGCAGCGGAAGCGATAATTTCCGAAATGGCTGGCAATATTCCACGGCAATGAATGACTCCGTACCCGGATCAGCCTATTTTTCATATGAATCTGATGGAGGAGGGGCACATTGTTGCTGGAATGATATGTATAATCCTTCTGTCACCAATTGGACATCCGTTGGAACGCTTGGAACTTATAATGCACCCAGCGAGACGGGTACGAATACCATGGGCGACTATAAGGCGCCTTCCAGCATTTTTCAATGGATGCTGAGACAGGGCGATACGACACTGGTAGGCACTGGTACGACGACGCCTGTACCACCCACCGTTAGTGCGGGGGCTACGCAATCCATCACCCTGCCAGTCAGTACGGTCACCCTAACGGGTACTGCTGTAGCTAATGCGGGTGCAACGATTTCATCTACGCTCTGGACACAGACCAGCGGCCCCAATACAGCCACTATTGCCAGTCCGTCGGCTTTGTCGACTTCGGTGACGGGGCTCGTCGCGGGTACCTATACCTTTCAATTGAAGGCGAAGGACAATAATAATGATTCGACTGAGTCGGTAGATACGGTACATGTGCTTGCGATTGCCCCGGCGGTAACCATGGGTGCAGCTCAGACCATTGTTCTTCCACAGGATTCGACGACCCTGACAGCCACGGACGGCACCAATGGCGGATCGGCCATTACTTCCACGCTATGGACGGAAGTCAGTGGTCCTAATACGGCGACAATAGTTACACCTACTGCCCTGACCACTGCCATCAAGAACATGGTCGCGGGAACTTATTCATTCAAGTTGACGGTGACCAATTCGGCCGGACTGACGGCATCCGCTTCAGTAGGCATCACCGTAAATCCCGCACCGACGCCTGTACCGCCCACCGTTAGTGCGGGGGCTACGCAATCCATCACCCTGCCAGTCAGTACGGTCACCCTGACGGGCACCGCTGTGGCCAACGCAGGTGCAACGATTTCATCTACCCTCTGGACACAGACCAGCGGCCCCAATACAGCCACTATTGCCAGTCCGTCGGCTTTGTCGACTTCGGTGACGGGGCTCGTCGCGGGTACCTATACCTTTCAATTGAAGGCGAAGGACAATAATAATGATTCGACTGAG
>PMUF01000178.1 GCA_003167015.1 Chitinophagaceae bacterium
CAGCTTTTCTATACCCATGCAGGCGATATGCACATCCGCCAGATGAGCGCCCATGTCCGCATTGCCTTCGTTGGTACAGACGACGAACTCTCCGGTCTCCGCCACGGCAAAGTTGATGCCCGTCAAAGCTACCCGCCGGGTGAGGAATTTCTCCCGCAGGTGCAGGCGGGCCGCATGGGTCAGGAACTGCGGATCGGCATTTCCTGCCGGAGTGCCCAGATGCTCATGGAAGATCTCGCCGATCTCTTCCTTTTTCTTATGGATACAGGGCAATACGATATGGCTGGGTGGCTCACCGGCTAACTGTACGACCCGTTCACCCAGATCGGTGTCCACTACTCCGACGCCATTTTCTTCCAGGAATTCATTCAGCCCGCATTCTTCCGTCAGCATGGATTTGCTTTTCACCATCTGGTCGGCTCCATGCTGCCTCAGGAGGGAAAGGATGATCTCGTTATGTTCCGCCGCATCTGCCGCCCAGTGTATGACGATGCCGTTGGCAGTGGCCGCAGCCTCGAATTGTTGCAGATATTCACTCAGCCGGGATAATACATTGTCCTTTATCCGCGATGCCGTGTCCCGCAGCACCTCCCAGTCGGGTACCCGGGCTGCCGCCTTGTCTCTTTTCTGACGTACCCACCACAGTGTCTCGTCATGCCAGTTCACCCGCGGCTCATCCTTGTTGAATTCGTCCGCCAGCGCAGCATGGTCTTTATTATTTGTGTTCATTGACTGATTAGTATTTCCGCAATGTGCCGAACCTGTACCTGGCTCTTTTGACGGCGAAGGATGCCTTCCAGATGCATCAGGCAGCTCATATCCGCTGCTGTAATGTATTCCGCTCCATGATGAAGATGATCGGCGACCCGGTCCTTACCCATTTTCACCGACACCGCTTCTTCCGTCACGCAGAAAGTACCGCCGAATCCACAGCATTCGTCCTTTCGGTCAAGCTCGACCAGCTCGATGCCTTTCACCAGCTTCAGCAGCCTTTCCGGTTTGGAGAAGGGTGGCGCCATCAGTTCGCTCATCTGTGCCAGTTTCAACCCCCGCTGCCCGTGGCAGCTCTGGTGCAATCCCACCTTATACGGGAATGCTGCATCCAGTTGCTCCACCTTCAGCACATCCGTCAGGAACTCAACCAGCTCATAGATCTTTCCGCGAATCTGCGCAGCCGCGTCGTCTGCACCGTCCGCCTCATCAGCCCCCGCATGACTGCCATGCAAATGCTCTTTGATATGCAGCACACAGCTGCCCGAAGGAGCGACAATATAATCGAAGGAAGAAAAGTTTTTGATGAACAGGTCATTACACCCCTGCGTCAGATGCCCGAAGCCCGAATTAGCCATCGGCTGTCCACAGCAGGTCTGACCAGGAGGATACACGACTTCACAACCGAATTTTTCCAACAGCCGAAGCGTCGCTATACCAACCTGCGGATAAAACTGGTCTACATAACAAGGTATAAACAATCCCACTCGCATACAAAATCTACTTATAATATTTCAATTCAATGATATCTCCCGGCAATATACGTTTATTCCAATGAGAATGTATCGCCAGCGCAGCGCCCAGGGCCGTCGCCTGGGGAATGGACGCCGCAAATACTTCCATGTCCGGGAAAGCTGCCGCCAGCAGATGCATGTACACCTGGTTCCGGCCGAAGCCTCCGTCCACGAAAATACGCCGCACATCGGTATCGTGCAGCACGAGGTGGGCAGAAGCAACCTGCTGCTCCATGATATCCATCATCAGCCGGTGATACGCCTGTCCAAAACTATCGAAGGCCGCCAACTCCCGCTTCCCGAAGACAGATGCCTTTAGCGGAGACGCCACTTTCCCGGCCCGATCGGCCGCACGCGTTTTTCCGCCGGCGGTGGCCACCCGGCGAACCTTGGGACCACCAGCCGCATCCGCCGCCCGGGGAGCAGTCGCCTGTTCTTCCCTTTCGCGTAGGTCGGCCACATACGCCGGATCAAAATCAACGGTAGCCGCCAAACCCGGCGCTACATGGAAATGGTCGGCCAGCCTCTTCACCTGCTGCTCATGGTCATGACCGGCAAATAATCGCGCAGCCTTGACCGGCCGTCCCAGGTAGCTCATATAACAAAGACAATCCTGTTGCAATTCCGCGACGGTCAGCGGCTCATCGTTGAAAGGGTTCATCGTGATGCACCAGGTACCTGTCGAGATCAGCACAAAGGGCTCACGAAAACTTTCCAGGTAAGGAATCATCGACGCCGAGCTGTCATGCAGCCCTACGCCCGCAATGATTTCCGCCGCTCTGCCGCTCGCAATGGACCTCGCTCCGCCTCCCGCGATCGCTATCGCTCTTGCTGCCGCAAGCGGCTGCACGCTCGTAGAAGGCACGATGGGCGCCAACTTGTCGATGACCCCTTCACGGTAAACCCATTCATGATAATGTTGTTGTGCAAAATTCCAGAGATTGGTGTGACACCCGATGCTGGTGATTTCCGAAAAGGCTTTGCCGGTTAGAAGCCAGCTGAGATATTGAGGCAGGTGAAGCGAACAATGGATGCGGGTATACAACTCAGGCAACTGATGCTTGATCCGGTAAAGCTGCATGCCTGAATTCAGGCTGCCCAGCACCGGGCTGGCCGTCAACATGGAAAAAGTCACTTCCCCGCCGTAAGACTTATAAAACTTTTTTCTCAACGCTTCGGGGTATGCTTTCAAATAATTATACAACGGCGCCACCGGCTGGCCATCCCCGCCCAGATGCACAAGGCTGGCCCCATAAGCCGAGAAGTTGACCGCCCGGATACGGATGTCCGGCAACGCCGACACCAGGGTCAGCGACTCGCCCACCCATGAAGTCAATCGCTCCAAATCTTCGCAGGACTCTCCGTCTTCATCGGTTGCGCTGTCGAAAGCTATCGATCGTTCCCATACGATCCTATACTGCTCGTCGAACAGCAGGATCTTCTTATTCGTTTTCCCGACGTCCAGTATGGCGATGACATTCATAAGCCCGTGGCCACCTTACCGGCGCCTCTTTCTTTTATCAGCCGTTTGCGGATCTGTTCGCTTCGATAAAAGGCCAGGGGATCCAAAGCACCGCCGGCACGCAACCGGGCCTCCGCCACTAACGCCCGCACATCGGTACGAAAACTATTTTGCAAGACCTCCTGCGCCGCTACCGGATCGTTGTCCTGTTGTGCCGACACCAGCTTCTGCCGGTCCACCAGCAACGCCTGGGCATAGGTCAGCAGTATCGCCTCCACCGATTGCAACAGATCTTCCAGCGGGTCTTTCACGTTATGCGAGGCGTCGATCATCCAGCCCAGGTCATGGGCATGGTCCATATGACGGGCATCCATACCCTCTACCAGTTCGTTGAAGATAAGGAAAAGCTGGTAAGGCTTGATGCTGCCTACCGTCAGGTCATCATCGCCATATTTGGAATCGTTGAAATGAAAGCCGCCCAGCTTACCTTCCATCAGCAACAGGGCAACGATCTGCTCGATATTCGCGTTAGGCAGGTGATGGCCCAGATCGACCAGCGTGTAAGCTTTGGGCCCCAGCTTGCTCGTATACAGCAGCGACTGTCCCCAGTCACCCACGGTCGTGGAATAAAAATTCGGTTCGAAGGCCTTATATTCTACGAACATTTTCCAGTCGGCCGGCAACGCGGCATAGATCTCTTTCAGCCCTTCCAGCGTATGTTGGAAAGCCTGCCGGAAATTGAGCTGGCCGGGAAAACATGATCCGTCCGCCAGCCATACCGTCAACGAAGTGGACCCCAGCTCCTCGCCATAGCGGATGACTTCGATGTTATGGTCGATGGCCTGATGACGTACTTCCTTCCGCACGTGTTGCAATGACCCGTACTTATAGCTGTAGGGCTGCCCGGGCTGATCCTGAAAGGTATTGGAGTTCATCGCGTCAAATCGAAGCCCGAACTGAGCCGCCAAGGCCTTCACGGCAGCGGCGTCGGTCGGAATATCCCAGGGGATGTGCAGGGAAATGGCGCCGCTGGAGCGGTTGAGGGCATGCAGCAAACCGATATCGGCTATCTTTTCTTCCAGGCTGCGGGGTTCGCCGCCGCCGGAAAACCGGCCGAACCGGGTGCCTCCGGTTCCCAGCGCCCAGCTGGGGATCGCTACCTGGAAATCGATCAGCTTGCGCAGCACGCCGCCTGCATCGGGCAGACCGGCAGTGATGTATTCCAGCTTGCGGCGATGCTCCGGCAGAAGGGCATGATTGTGCGCGTCTATCTTCTGTTGTTCTATTGGCATGGTAAAGCGTTTGTGTCCCCGGTCTTCGGATCGGAGCCGGTAATTTAACTAATTTACCCGAACGGGCGCTACCGAACGAAGGCCATCGCCACCCCTCCGTCCACATTCAGCACATTACCGGTAGACTTGTTCATCAGTCCGCCGACAAAAGCCAGAGAGGCGTTGGCGATATCTTCGGGTAAAATGATCTCGTTGAGCAGGGTACGCTTGGCGTAATAGGCAGGCAGTTCCTGCACCGTCACGCCATAGGCCTTGGCCCGGCCTTCCGCCCACGCGCCCGCCCAGATCTTACTGTCGGAAATAACCGCGTCGGGATTAATGACATTGACCCTTATCTTAACGGGACCCAGCTCGGCCGCATTGAGGCGGCTGAGGTGCAGTTGGGCGGCTTTCGCGCTACCATAGCCGGCATTGTTGGGACCGGAGACCAGCGCATTCTTGCTCACGATATTCAGGATGTCACCGCCGGTGGACTGCTTCCGCATCACCTCCACGCCTGCCTGGGTGACCATGAACTGTCCCTTGACCAGCACGTCGTACAACAGGTCCCAGTCCGCCTCGGTATGATCCTGGATGGGTTTGGAGATGGACAGCCCGGCACAATTCACGACAATATCCACTCCGCCAAAAGCCAGGGCCGCAGCCCGGTAGACCTTCCGGATGTCCGCCGCTTGCGTGACATCAAGCAATTCACCGATGAAGACGTCTTTCCCATATTGTTGCTTGAATTCCACCCGCGCCGATTCCAGCCGCTTTTCGTCATTGTCATTGATGATCACGCAGGCCCCTTCGTCAGCAAACTTTTTGGCGATGGCCTTGCCAATCCCTCCGGCACTCCCCGTCACCAGGGCGATCCTGCCCGACAGAACCTTTGGTTTGGGCATCCGCTGCAGCTTGGCCTCTTCCAACAGCCAGTATTCGATATTGAAAGCCTCCTGGCGGGGAAGGGAAGTATAGGAAGAGATGGCTTCCGCCCCCTTCATTACATTGATGGCGTTGATATAGAACTCCGCGGCCACCCTTGCTGTCTGTTTGTCCTTCGAAAAGGTGAACATTCCGATACCAGGGTAAAGGATCACCACAGGATTGGGGTCCCGCATCGCAGGACTATTGGGATGCTTGCAGGAGTCATAGTAATGCGCGTACATCTTCCGGTAAGACTCGAACTGGGGCGCCAGCTTTTCTTTCAGCACGCCGGTCTCCGTCAGGTCCTGCTCAGGGCTCAGGTCCAGCACCATAGGGCTGATCTTGGTACGCAGGAAATGGTCGGGGCAACTGGTCCCCATCGGCGCCAGCCGCGCCAGGTCATTGGAGTCGATAAACTCCAGCACCCGTTCGTCATCGGTGAAATGACCTACCATCCTCATGCGGGAGGAACAAAATCCCCGCAGCACAGGCGCCAGCCCGGCAGCTTTTTCCAGTCTTACTGCTG
The DNA here is from genome assembly GCA_003167015.1 of Chitinophagaceae bacterium. Classification (GTDB taxonomy): domain Bacteria; phylum Bacteroidota; class Bacteroidia; order Chitinophagales; family Chitinophagaceae; genus Puia. Next base: position 5,692 of record PMUF01000178.1, read on the forward strand.
AAGGGAGCGCCTGCAGGCGTGCCCCGCCGAATACCGGGCCTTTTTTACCGATATGGTCTTCCAGGTACTGGGCGCAGCGCTCAATGACCTCGAGCGTATTGATATAACTTTCATAAGCCGTGTCACCCCAGGTAAAGAGGCCGTGCGAACCCAGCATGATCCCCCGGATACCGGGGTTTTCGTCCAGGCATTGCCGCAGTTTCAGCCCCAGATCAAAGCCTGGTCGCTGCCAGGGTACCCAGCCGATCTTGCCATCGAATAAATTATGAGTGATGGCCTCGCCGTCCTTGGCCGCCGCAATGGCAATGGCCGCATCCGGATGCAGATGGTCGATATGGGCAAATGGAAGAAAGCCATGCAGGGGTGTATCGATAGAAGGCGCCTTAGAACTCAAATCGTAAATGCAATGATTGAATAGTTCTACCATCTCGTCTTCATGTTCCAGGCCACGATAGACATTTTTAAGACTGAGGAGCCTGTCTACATACAGCGCCGCAAGACCGCTGCGTTTTAAGGTTCCCAGATCGCCGCCTGAACCCTTCACCCACATAATCTCTGTCTCACGGCCTGTCAGGGGATCCTTGGCCATGGCCTTACAGGAGGTGTTCCCTCCGCCATAATTGGTCAGGCGCAGATCGGCGCCCAGCAGATTGGAGCGGTAGATCAACAGGGCCACTTCATCCCCGGCCATGGCGGCCGCCGCTTTTTCATCCCACAGATAGCTGACGTGTTTGAATTTTTTCGTTGCAATAGACATAGGCATATACTTTATTGTAAAAATTTATTTTCGTCTTACTTCCCCCCGGCCGGTCGCATCACTTCATCGAATTCCCATAGCCGACCAGCATCACCGACAGCAGGATGGCGATGATCCCCGTCGTAATCGTTACCCGCGTGCGGGTGCTGACTCCCTTCCATTCTTTCAGCGCTATTCCCCAGATATTCGCCACCAGGATAATAAAGGCCATATGCAGTATCCAGGAGCTGGCGCCATTGCCCAGGCGGCTTTCCCCCATACCATAAAAGAAGAACTGGAGAAACCATATCGTTCCGGCCAGCGCGGAGAAAAAGTAATTATGGGCCAGCGGAGCTTTCGCGGACGTATAATCCCCGAAAGTTTTGTTACGTGCATTCAGGAACATGCACCAGATAAAATTGGTGGTCAGCCCACCCCATAGCAGCACGATATAGGTGACATTATTCTGGTAGAGGAACTTGGTAGTGGCATCGGGATGAGCATGCTTCCAGAGTTGGTTGGCGGTCTCCGCCATCGGGCCGCCTGCCTCGATACCGTAGTTGAAACAGGCGCTGAGGATGCCGGACAATGTGCAGATGATGAGGCCCTTGGTCAGGTTGAATTCCTTGACGCTCTCCTTTTTTTTCTCGTCGGACAATTCCTTTTCCTTCAGCACTCCTGCCCTGCCGCAGATATAAATGCCCACCAGGCACAAGGCTACTCCGGCCAGAACGACCCGGCCCCATGAAGACGACAGCAGCTCATGAAAGGACGTCTTGCCGGGTGTGGGGACGAAATTGTAATACAGCGAAGGCACCAGCGCGCCGAATGCCGACGTAAAGCCCAGTAAGACAGAATTGCCCAGGGACATGCCCAGGTACCGGATGCCCAGCCCGTAGAGAAGGCCGCCGACCCCCCATAGGAGGCCCCAGAAAAAGGTCCAGCCGAACGTGGCAGCCGAAGCCTGCGCAATGATCTCCGTGAAATGAGGGACAGTGAGCCATGCCGCAAGCGGCGGGACGATCAGCCATGAAAACAGGCCTCCGATGATCCAATAGCTTTCCCATGCCCATCCCCTGACCTTCTTGTACGGAATATAAAAACTGCCGGAGGCGGCGCCCCCGATGAAATGATAGAAAATGCCGAATAGTATTTGCATGTACGAGATAATTTTTCAATATGGCTGCAAGAACAGACGGGTAAATGTAAGGGTGAATATCGGCAGAGCCGTCATGTACTGTCATGGTCCGATAATGGTAAAAAGTTTAGTTTTTAAATACTAATATCATTAGTAAATTTGTACCAAACCTTTATATCTATGGACAAGAAATATATCGATTTCATTACCGACCTGAAGCAGAACATTATCCAAAGCCGGTATATCGCCGCCCGATTAGCCAACAAAGAGCAACTACTCCTCTATTTCAAGACGGGAAAGATGTTATCGGAAAAAATTGACGCGGAGAAATGGGGAGCAAAAGTGATGGAACAGATCGCAGAAGATCTTCAAAAACACCTTCCGGGACTAAGAGGCTTTTCCTATACAAACCTTAAAAAAATGCGTCAGTTTGCTTTCGAGTATCCATTATTACTAAATGATTATCAGCAAGATGTAATTAGCCCGTTACCAACGGGCCAATTGCAGGAAAATTCAGCCAATCCAATTGGGCCGTCATCAACGGGCCAATTGACCTCCTTTTGGGGAATCACCTTCAGCCACCACATCCTCCTGCTCAAATGCAAAACATTAGAAGAAAGATTCTTCTACATGGAACAAGCCGCCACCCAATTCTGGTCAGTGAATCTCTTAGAACATCACATCTCCGCTAACCTCTACAAACACCAGGGCAAACTACCCAACAACTTCGATAAAACCCTCCCAACCTTGAAACCTTCCGCCTTGCAGGTGTTCCGGGACGAATACCTCATGGACTTCATCGGTTCCGCAGATGCCGAAGATGAACGCGTGTTAGAACAAAAAGTCGTAGCCGACATCAAAAACTTCATCCTCCGGATGGGCAATGGCTTTTGTTTCATCGGCAACCAATACCGCCTAGAAGTAGAAGGAGAAGAATTCTTCATCGACCTCCTGTTCTTCAACCGCCACCTTCAATGCCTCGTCGTCTTTGAACTGAAACGCGGAAAATTCAAACCCGAATACGCCGGGCAACTCAATTTCTATCTGAATGTGCTGGATGAAAAAGTCAAGCTACCCCACGAGAATCCCTCTATCGGCATCGTCCTTTGCAAGGAAAAGAATAACACCATCGTAGAATTCGCCGTCCGAAGCATCGACAAAGCCATGGGAGTCGCCACCTACCGCACCACAAAAGAAGTACCAAAGGAAATGCAGGGAATCCTCCCTGACGCCGCGCAACTGGCCCGGTTGCTCTAACAATTTATCTCACAGCACACAACCCTATGCGAAATCCCCGCCACGCACTGGCTTCGTTCGGCGGATTTTGGGCGCGGGCCGCGCTGCGTTCATCATAAACTCCGCTACCGAAACTTCCGCCCCGGTTCACTTTGTAACTGCCCGTAGCCGGGCCAGTAGGATCGGTCACATGACTGCCGGAATAGGATGCGCCATACCAGTCATAGCACCATTCCCATATATTACCCAGCATATCCTGCATACCCCATTGATTGGCAGGTTTACTGCCTGCATTATGCGGCCCGGCACTTGGGTTTCCAAGACCCTTTCCCGTATAGCCTTTATAGCTATTCGCGCCATACCAGGCTATAGCATCGGTCGACTCTCCATAAATAGCGCCGGTCGTTCCGGCCCGGCAGGCATACTCCCATTGAGCTTCAGTAGGAAGAGTATATTCGTAGCCTGCGGGTAAGCGATGAGCAGCACGTTCCTGTTCGGTCAGCTTTTTGCAGAATTGCATCGCCTCGTACCAGTTCACGAAGTACATGGGCGTCTCTTCGTTCTCGTGCGATAGTATCTTATCGATATCATCCTTGCCAAAACCCATGAACTCACGGATGGTCGCTTTTTTGCCGCCGGGGAATACGTAGACCGTGGTATCACTCAATAATTTTATCGCTTTATCGCGTACGTTCATTCCGGTAACGGCCTTCCACTGCCCTATGGTCACTTCGGTTTTGCCCATCCAGTACCCTCTGGTCAAAGTCACTGTTGTTTGCGGGCCTTCATCGGATTTCCTGCCTGTTTCGTCGTCGGGGCTACCCATGACAAAGGTGCCCGCAGGGATCCAGTTCATAGGGAGGGTGACCCGATCATTCAATGGCAGTTCCCATGGCTTACCCGCAACCGGGACCCCAACGCTAAAAGGCTTTGGGATGGTCGCCGCAGGAATAGACATCAGCGCGAGGAATATCGGTAGCAAAAGTCTCATGACTGCACCTTCACCGCCTGCCGCGCCAGCAACTTCCACTGCCCCTTCTGCTTCATCCAAACCGTCAGCACGGAAAGATGCGCCTCCCCGGGCTTACCCCCATCATTGGTGATCGCCGAGAAAATATGCCGCACCCAGGCCGTATTGCCGACCACATGCATCGTCTGCTGGCTAAGATCGATAGAGACAAAATCAGAAGCGCCCGACAGTAACGCCTGCTCGAACGCCGCCTTGTCCTGGATCATCCCGCTGGAATGCCCATACGTCAGCTCGTTCATGGTCAGTTTGTCCAAATTCGCCTGGGTAGGATCGATCAGCGCCTTCCGGAAAGCCTCTACAGCGATAGTCAGCGTCGGATCGTCATTTTGCTGGGCCAGGACCGGGCCGCCTGCGACAGCCAGCAGCAAAACCAAAAGCAATGTCGGTTTCATATATAACATATTTAAATTTTTACAACCTCCAGCTGCAACAATTCTCCCAACTTCACAATCTTCGAAGCAATATGCCCCACCCCCACCGCACAATGGTGAGCCGGACCATAACTATTCCAACTGTTGACAAAGTTACGTGCCCCGCCAGGAAAACGATACCGGCTATTGGTATTGCCGATGCGCAGGATGGGACCCGGTACAGATTCGCCTTCCGCTACCAGCAACAGCAGCCCGCCGCCTGTCCGCTCCACCACCGACAGCAACGTGACGGCGCCATTCCTGACGGACATCTCTACCGACAGCCCGCTGCCCACCTTGCCGTGATAGACCTGTAATGGCCTAACCTTCGTTTTACCCTCTGCGATGGCAATATGGCCGGGACCATCATGCCCCATCAGGACCACATCATCGGCAAAATCCATGGCATAATATTCCGTGAAAGANNCCGGTTCCCTTATAATAATAGGCCATGGAGCCCAGCCGGTAATCTTCCGCCAGCTGGTCCAGCGCGACTGAGGTGACGGCAGCCTTCTGTAATTCGGAAGCCGGGCAATCCGGCTGCACGTCGAACGCTTCGTAAAAATGCTGTACCCGCCGCTCGGTTTCGGCAGCGCTGACCTGTCGCCGGCGGGAAGCCAGTTCCTCTACTTCGATGAGCTCGATATGGCCTCCGAAGGAGGCATACTGCTGCGTCAGATCGGTATAGATATCCAGCATGCCGCTGTAATAATGCCCCATACAACCCAGCCGGTTATGCACCATCGTGTGCATGACCTTCGCCGCCTCCACCCATTCGCGGATCTCCCGCCCGACAACGGGATCGAGATACAACATCCCGGTAATCTGGTGAAACCGGATCCCTACGCGCCGGAATACATTGGCTATTTCAGGAACCGGACAGGCGGAACAAAAAGCCAGCCACTCCCCCGTCATGGCCGTCCGGTCTGTCATCGCGTTGAAGGCCTCATAGTCTATGGCAGCCTCCGGGGACAAATTCAAAACAATAACCGGCGCCTTCACCCGCTGCACTACCGGCAAAACGGTCGATGACAACGCATACGTGGAGACATATAAAAAAATAAGATCCACCTCATTACGCCGGAACAGGCTGCCGGCTGCGAAAGCCTTGTCGGCATTATCGACCAGTCCTGCATTGACAATATCGGGGTGAATAACCGACAATTGATCGTGGATATCGTTCAAATAACCTTCCAGACGGGCCTGCAACCCCGG
>PMUF01000320.1 GCA_003167015.1 Chitinophagaceae bacterium
AATGCATCGGAAGCCGCCATCGTCAATCAGCTGAAGGTATATGCGTTTGCCCACTTGCGGGAAGTGATCGATCACTTCAAAGACAATGCTGTTGCCAGGCCGGTGATGGTCGATGCCAGAGCGGCTTTTCATGCTGCCGGGCCGCCGTCCGATCTTGACTTCAGCGACGTCAGGGGACAGGAAGGCATTAAGCGGGCCATGGAGATCATGGCTGCCGGTGGTCACAATGCCATATTGGTAGGGCCGCCAGGTGCGGGTAAGACCATGCTGGCCAGGCGGCTGCCAACCATCCTTCCCCCGCTCAACCTGCATGAAGCGTTAGAGACTACCAAGATCCACAGCGTAGCCGGCAAATTGTCCGAACATACGACGCTATTGTCGCAGCGGCCTTTCCGCAGTCCTCATCATACCATTTCGGCTACGGCGCTGGCCGGTGGCGGCAGTATTCCGCAGCCGGGAGAGATTTCGCTGGCGCACAATGGCGTCCTCTTCCTCGACGAGTTGCCGGAGTTCGGCAGGAATGTCCTGGAGGTGATGCGGCAGCCGATGGAAGACCGGAAAGTGATGATCAGCCGTACGAAGCTGTCGGTGGAGTTTCCTTCGTCTTTCATCCTGCTGGCGTCGATGAATCCCTGTCCCTGCGGTTATTACAATCATCCGGATAAAGAGTGCAGCTGTTCGCCAGGGACAGTGAGGAGATATCTCAATAAGATCTCCGGGCCGTTGCTGGACAGGATCGATCTCCATGTGGAAGTCGTGCCGGTACCTTATGCACATTTGTCGAACGGCGTTACCGGGGAGACATCGAAGCAGATCAGGGAAAGGGTCATGGCTGCGAGGGAGATACAGCGGCGGCGGTATGAAGGCTTGGGGATTTACAGCAATGCAGAGATCGGCAACCGGATGTTGCGGGCTTTTTGCCGGATCGATATGGAAGGCGAACACCTGCTGGAGGCGGCCATGAACCAGTTGAAATTATCCGTGCGGGCGCACGATCACATTTTGAAAGTAGGGCGGACGATAGCGGATTTGGGGGGAAGTGAGGACATCCAGGCCAAGCACCTTGGGGAGGCGATACTGTATAGGAATCTTGACAGAGAGGGGTGGGCGGGGTAAGAGGACGTTCTAGAAGAGGGATCAAGGGAGAAAGTTTACAAATTTTGTTACCGAAAACCAACCTGGTAAAGCATTATATGCACAAATACCACATGGTTCATAAAGGAAGACAACTATGCCTTGAAAAAGAAGCATTGGATTATATACTTAAAAAATATTTTTATGTTTAGTCGAAAGTTAAACGGGAAAGTTACGCAGGCTGAGCTGGACGGCGACGTCTTTATTGCGGTCGAACTGTCGCCCGCTGAAAAGAAAGAGGCTGACAGGGAATTGGCCGAGTACAGGGCAAGCACCAAATTAACCGACAAGGTTGGCGACTCGTTAATCCAGTTCCATATCAGGGCCCGGATTGATGAATATTTAGAAAGGGAAAAGTATGATCCAGCCATGAGCTTCGGTTATTTTTTGAAAGAATATATTGATAACCTGGGCACAAAACGAAAGGACTTTGCCGAACAGATCGGCATTGACGAATCCCTGCTAAGTCAATTGATCAACGGGCACCGGCTGCCACCAGACTATATACCCATCCGGCTGGAAATCCAGTCTGATAAAAATATTTCTGCCTGGCATTGGTACAAACTGGTCGCGATGGAAAAAGAGCATTATATCAAGACCGACAAGGAGATCAGGGAGAAGCAACTGAAATACGTGCATATTCCGCAATACGATAAAGATGGCGCCCGCAAAGGCAAATCCAAAGGTGTGCTGGCCAAGCGATAACTTACCAATCATTCTTCTACGCCAGGTTGGTACGTTCCGGGGCCTGTACGTCCTTCGCTTGCCACTGCGGATCGTACCACACGAAAAAATTCAGCCAGATCGTCCTCGACATGCGCATCAGGACAGGTTGTAACAGGATCAGGAGGGCGGCGTTGATGCCCATCCACCAGAACAGGCGGTTATCGTGGAGGGACATCCCGATGAGCACTTTCCAGGCAATGAAGCTGGCGACACAAACGGCGACGGCCAGTGCATAGCTGACAAAGCCTGTCCCGTACCAGAAGCCTACTTCGATCTCGAAAGGCTGACCGCAAACGGGGCAGTGTTCGTGCATCTCCATCATATGCCTGAGATCATAGGGGTTATGATGGACGTAAAGATCGCCCTGGCGGCAACGGGAGCATTTATTGGTCAGGATGCTGCCGAGCAGGCCGGGCCGATGATCGTGGGCATCCGTGAGAGGCAGGCGGCCTGCATGGGTCCGCCGGGTAGTTTGAGCACTCATATAATCATTGATTTTAGACGACACTACAAAGGTAGTCGCCCGCAGGGGGTGCAAGGTTGTGCTAATGAGGGCTTGAATGGTATTATTTACCTTTTCTTCTTTTTCGAAGTGGATGGGCCGGAGCCAGTCTTGCCTTTGGCCGGGGCGGGAGCCAATTTGCCTGTCTTTACAGGTACCTTCTTAGCCAGAACGGTTTTGGCCTGCGAGGCGGCTGTGGTTCGCTTCTCCGCTGCAAACAGGTGAACGGGAGTACCCTCCCAGCGGGAGATCCGTTGAGAAAGCCGGATGAGCAGTTCATTATTGGCCAGGTACAGCACTGTCAGGGGCAGCAGTTTGAATAAGGATCGCTTGGTGGTCTCATTCAGGTTCATCATGGGCAGCGCAAAACCCAGGGCGCCTTNNGAAGATGCCTTCTGCCAAAAACAGGAAGAAGGTGACATAGAGGATATATCCCCAAAGGTGAATGCCGAAATCGCTGTTCATGAGGCGGGTCACGATATCGCTGTACCGTTGAAACAGGGGGCCCAAATCGGACGGATGGTCGTTTACCAGGCCGCCGATGTCGTAGTGTATCGGTAAATAGTATTTGATATAGAGTTGAGCGGTAAGGTAATACCCCAGTAAAGAGGGAAGAAAAAAGAAAAAATTGGCCTTGACGATCTTTATAAATGAGTCCTTGTTGCGGCGTTGCGACAGCAGGATCACGGGAAGAAAAAGGAAGGCCAGCACCAGGGTCTCCGAACGGATATAGGTTGCGATGCCCATGAGCAGGCCGGCAAAGTAAAAATGTGACCGGATACCGGATTTGAAATAGTCGAACAGGAAGTAAAGACTGAGAAAAAAGAAGATCATGTTGCTGTAGTCATACAGGATCATGAATGTATAGGCATACATCTCCGGCGTCATTATGAATAGCAGCAGCAGCAATCCGGCGATGATGGGATGAACCTTTTCCTTCAGGGCATGGTAAAGAAAGACCGTAAAACTGACAAAGACAACGCTGAGCCATACCTGCCCAAAAGGGAAACCGGCCATTTTACAGATCATCTGAAGGCTGATCAGGTAGGGGGATTTGAACTGGTTATTGGTCGACCAAAGGTCTACGTTGAAAAAGGAGTTGATCATGGTGTGTTCGCGCACCGCAAAATCTGCAATCGCTTCCGGCCCGGAAAGAGCATCGCGGGAGGTGGGGGGCAGGTAGTAACATCTCCAGATGCTGACTAAAACGAAGAAGCCGAAGATCAGCAAATAAGGAACTTCATAAGGAAGGATCCGGAAAGGTTTCAAGGCAAAAGACCGGCGGACAGCGGGAAAGCCTTCCTTTCTGATGCGGCGCCATGTCGGAATATTCAACACCAGCGCCGCCAGCAGCAGGCTGCCGAATATGGTGGTCGGGTTGAGATCGACATAAAATAACTGCAGTAAAAAAGGGACAAAAGAAGCGACGGCAATTCCTAGCAGCAGGGACAGCGTGATCATGTAAGCCGTCTTGAGCTTCATTCGAAAAATCGTCAGCAGGCCATAGCCCGACACGAGGTAACAGACAGCGAGCAGTATGAATACGAGGAAAGGCATAGGTTTATAATATCGGGGGGTATTTTTTATAAAAAGCAAGTATCTGCTGGCGTTGTTCCGGTGTCTTGATCATATCCAGGGCAACCCCTTTGCTGTTGATCCGGACCAGGTAATTGGCTTTGACGGCATCCGGGGAGTTGATCCAGACGCCTTCAAGGCCTGTATAGTAATAGAATACGGCCGGTTCCGGCACATGGACCTTGGGATAAATATGCAGGGAATCGCGGTAGTAGCTATTGGGTTCGAAAAGTACGATGGGATGGACGACGTTTTTCTGCTCGAGTACACGTTTGATCCTCATGGACATCGTGTATGAAATACCGTAACGGCTTGCCATGATGCCTTCCGGCGATAATGTATCGTCTTTTTCATTTAAAAAATCCGTCCAGTATTGCAAAGGTTTGGCCTGGAACCAGTCTTTGTAGTACCCCAGATTAAGGACGCTTATGATCAACAAAGCAGAAATGATCGTCAATAAAAAGCCCTTCATAGTAATTGTATTGCGTTGGCGAATGTCGGGTTTAAAACTAAGGAAAAAGCCGTCAAAACAAAAGAATTCCTGGTCAGCTTTTATCTGTCTAAGTAATTATTATCATACGTAACCGGCCCGCCCGGGGTTGCCGGTGGGGTGACGGCCGGCGTTAAGTCAGGCTATTTTTTTTCATCCGGGACACCGCATAATCGACGGCGCGGGCCGTCATGGCCATATAGGTCAGCGATGGGTTTTGTGTCGATGTAGAGGTCATACAGGCGCCGTCCGTCACGAATACGTTCTTACAGGCATGCAACTGTTGCCACTCATTCAGCAGGGAGGTCCGCGGGTCGTGTCCCATCCGGACCCCGCCCATTTCGTGGATATCGAGGCCGGGGGCCTGTCCGGAGTCGTTGGTTTTGATATTGGTGAAGCCTGCGGCTGTATACATTTCCGTCATTTGCGCCAGGAAGTCCTTCAGCATTTTTTCATCATTATCGTCATAGTTGATATTGATCTTCAGCTGAGGGATGCCCCATTCGTCTTTGAGGGTAGTATCCAGGGTGACCTGGTTAGTCTCCTTGGGGATCGTTTCGCCCATCATGTGAGAGCCAACATGCCAGGGTCCGATGCGGCCGGCGGAGAGGTTTTGTTTCAGCTTAAGGCCGAATCCTTCGGTAGGGTGGTCGAAGGAACGGAAAGCAGAAAAGCCGGCTGCATAGCCGCGCAGAAAATCGGCATCCTTGTCTTGCTGGTGCAGGTTACGAAAACGGGGGATATAGGCGGCGGTGGGACGTCGGCCATCTGTCGTGCTATCGGGGAATCCATCATATTCGCCGGATATATGTCCCCGGTAATTGTGAAAGGCCACATATTTGCCCAGGAGACCATTGTCATTGCCAAGACCGTGGGGAAAGCGGGAGGAGATGGAGTTCAGCAAAATAAGATTGGTATTGAGGGCGCCTGCATTGACGAAAATGACCGGGGCAAAATAGTCAAAGACCGCTTTGGTGTTTGCGTCGACGATCCGAACGCCGGTGGCTTTTCCTTTCTTGTCGTCGTAGATGATCGAATGGACGACGGAGAAGGTCCGGAGGGTCAGGTTGCCGGTCTTTTCCGCCCAGGGGATGGTCGTTGAATTGCTATTGTAATACCCACCGAAGGGGCAACCGCGCTGGCAAAGGTTTCTCTTCTGACATTGGCCCCTGCCCTGCCGGAGGTGGAGCGCAGTAGGCTCGGTAAGGTGAGCGCAGCGGCCATAGATGACATGACGATCCTTATAGGTCTTACGGACAAAGTCCGAGAAATAGTTTTCCACGCAAGTAAGATCCAGCGGTGGAAGGAATTCCCCATCCGGAAGGTTAGGTAAACCGTCTTTGTTGCCGGAAATACCTACGAATTTTTCGACATAGCTGTACCAGGGGGCAAGGTCTTTATATCGGATGGGCCAGTCG
>PMUF01000397.1 GCA_003167015.1 Chitinophagaceae bacterium
CCATGAGTCTGGAAGCGCTTACGGGTACGAAAGCTCCCTTCGATGAACGGCTGCACAGGCTGCGCCCTTACACGGGTAGTCTGCTTGTAGCCCAGCGGCTGCGTTTGCTCTTGCATGACAGCGACATTATGCAAAGCCATGTGGATTGCGGCCGGGTACAGGATCCTTATTCGCTGCGCTGTATGCCGCAGGTCCATGGCGCCTCCAGGAATGCCTGGCAGCATCTGCGGCAACTGACCGAGATCGAATTGAATGCCGTCACCGATAACCCTATCGTCCTGGGAGACGGTGATATCATCAGCGGCGGAAATTTCCACGGGCAGCCCCTTGCATTGCCTTTGGATTATGCCTGTATGGCGGCAGCGGAGATCGGGAATATTTCAGACCGCCGTTGTTACCTGTTGCTGGAAGGCAAATGGGGCCTGCCGATGCTGCTGATGAGCAATGTCGGATTGAACAGCGGGTTCATGATCCCCCAGTATACGACAGCTGCGCTGGTGACGGAGAATAAGACGCTTTGCTTTCCTGCCAGTGTCGATAGCATTCCGACCTCTCTGGGTCAGGAGGACCATGTGAGCATGGGCAGCATCAGCGGCAGGAAGCTCAGCCAGGTGCTGGACAACCTGGAATACATCCTGGCTATTGAGCTGATGAGCGCCTGCCAGGCCATTGAATTCCGTCGTCCGCTGAAAAGCAGTACGATCCTGGAGGCCGCGCACGAATTTGTGCGCGGGTTTGTGGGTTTTGCCCGTGAAGACCGCATCTTTGCAGAAGATATCCGTCAACTGCAGGCGATCATCCATGATTTTTCTTTTGTACGACATTGTAATTCCGTTGCTGCCGGTCAGCAGGTCCGGTTGAATGCCGGGTTCGAAGAGGAATTTTCTCTGTAGAAAAAGGAGTCAAAAAAAATAAAAAAATGATTTTGCTATGAGTACAGTCTCCTATCAACGATATGATCCTGTCCGATACAAGACACCCACCGGCAGTACGCTTCAATGCAAGGGCTGGATACAGGAAGCAGCGCTGCGCATGTTGCTGAACAATCTCGATCCGGCGGTTGCGGAACGGCCCGATGAATTGATCGTATATGGCGGCCGCGGCAAAGCCGCCCGTAATTTTGAATCGCTGGACCTCATCATCCGGGCTCTGAAGGATCTCGAAAACGACGAGACCCTGCTGATCCAGAGCGGGAAACCAGTGGGTATCCTGCGCACGCATAAAGATGCCCCGCGTGTGCTGCTGTCCAATTCTCAGTTGGTGCCGAAGTGGGCCGACTGGGCGCATTTCGACGAACTGGAGAAGAAAGGGCTGATGATGTACGGCCAGATGACCGCGGGCTCCTGGATCTATATCGGCTCGCAGGGCATCGTACAGGGTACGTATGAAACATATTCTGCCGCTGCCGATAAACACTTTTCCGGCACCCTCCGCGGCACCCTGAATGTAACGGCCGGCCTCGGCGGGATGGGTGGCGCCCAGCCGCTGGCCATCACCATGAATGATGGTGTGGCCCTGGTGGCAGAAGTGGAGGGATGGCGTATCGACAAACGGCTCGAGACCCGTTACCTGGATATCAGGATCGATGATATCGACGCAGCCATCGATCGGGCCCTGGAAGCGCGAAGGAAAGGGGAAGCCTTGTCCATTGGCGTGCTGTGTAATGCGGTTCACTTATTGGAACGCCTGATCGAACGTCGAATTATCCCGGATACCCTGACGGATCAGACCTCGGCGCATGATCCCCTTATCGGTTACTGGCCTCACGAGATCTCCTACGAACAGGCGAAGGTTTTGCGAAAGGATAACCCGGCAGCCTATACCGACTATGCCTATCGTTCTATGCGCCGTCATGTGGAATGTATGCTTGAATTACAAAGCCTGGGGGCTATCACCTTCGATTACGGCAACAACCTCCGGGCAAGGGCCCAGGAAAATGGCCTCGCGAATGCCTTTGGCTTTCCTGGTTTTGTTCCTGCGTATATCCGTCCCCTGTTCTGTGAGGGAAAAGGTCCATTCCGATGGGCAGCCCTTAGTGGCGATGTTGCCGATATTGCCGTGACAGACGAAGTGATCGCCGGACTTTTTCCTGCAAATACTTCTCTGCAGCGCTGGCTGAAACTGGCCAGGGAAAAGATCGCTTTCCAGGGACTGCCTGCCCGTATTTGCTGGCTGGGCCAGGGAGAAAGGGAAAAGGCGGGTCTGGCTTTCAACGAACTGGTCCGGACGGGCAAAGTGAAAGCTCCGATCGTCATCGGCCGCGACCACCTGGATACCGGCTCTGTCGCGTCTCCCAACCGGGAGACGGAGGCCATGCTGGACGGCAGCGATGCAGTGGCAGACTGGCCCGTGCTGAACGCGCTGGTCAATACCGCCGGCGGCGCCAGCTGGGTGAGCCTCCACCATGGCGGCGGGGTAGGGATGGGCTATAGCATTCATGCGGGGATGGTCATTGTAGCGGATGGTACCGACGAGGCTGCGTCCCGCCTGGCGAGGGTACTGCGCAATGATCCGGGCATGGGGGTCATCCGGCATGCCGATGCGGGATATGATGTCGCCAGGGACACGGCACGGAAACATGACCTGGATATCCGCGAACGGCTCGGCTGAAATATCCTAAGATGGCCTTAAAATGACACGTTCGTGGGCCAAAATGACACGGATATGAGTTTTAATGAAGATATTAGGATGATTAAGATATTTTTGTCCATCTTGATATAGCCACTAAACCCTAAACCGCTAACTACAATATGAAATCTACCCTCTTCCTTTTATCGGCCGGGATAACCGCCCTGGTCACTGTCTATGCCTGTAATAAGGCCGCCAATCCTCAACCTCCTGTTTACGACACCGTTACTATTACCAAAACGGATACTTTGGTTTTGCCACCGGTGAACGATACGCCGAACCTGACGGAAGGCCTGGTGCTATATCTGCCTTTCAACGGCAGTTTTGCCGATTCCAGCGGAAACAACAATATAGTTACACCTTTGGACGGCGCTGCCCTGGGATATGATTTGCACGGGTATGCCAACAGCGCTTTCATCTCTTCCGGCAACGGCGCCCGGCTGGTGGTGGCCAACAATGGCAGCTACGCTGTGGATACGGCGTTCTCCATCTCGTTCGATTTTGTGATCCGCAGCAATACTTATTATTACGGCGGAGGCAATTATACCGGTCTCATGAGCTTTCTGAGTATCATAGATACTGCCACCGGCAATGGCCCGACTTTCGGTGTCGGGCTGACTGATCCCGAAGTACCGCAGGATTTCGCTTTCGGGGTCAACACTGCTGCCACCAGCTCCTGTGACAATAGCGGGCAAAATAACACTGAGAACGTTGGCGACGTCCCCAGTTTTGCTCCGCAAATCGGCAGCTGGTACAATGCCATCTGTATTTTCACCAAAGGAAAACAATCGGTGTATATCAACGGGCAGCTGGTGGGAACCGCAATCGCAGGGGATTCAACCACCCTTTTCTGTCCCAATGCTAATTTTGTCGTAGGCGCCTGGTGGAGCGGAGGCAACAACCTCAGCAATCTGGAAAGTCTCAACGGTGAGCTGGACGAGGTCAGAATGTATAACCGTACGCTGACGGCTCAGCAGATCGCCTGGTTATCGAGGAATTTCCAGCCCACGTCGACCAGTCTGACCCGTGACGTAAAGAAGGGCGGATCTCCGGGGATCGGCGCCCATTAATTAAGCGACCCATTAATCATTAATACCTTCTTATCTTGTTAAGGCTCTTTTGAGCGAGATCACGGACCGGCCCAGCCGGTCCGTTTTTGATTTAAATGATGATTAAACCCTATATTTATGGGGTCTTATGAAATGGCTTCCAATTTTATTTATTTCTGTACTGTTGTTTATCCCTGCTTTTTCCCATGCTCAGACATATGGGTATACACACTATGACATACCGGATGGACTGGCAGGATCTACCGTCTACTGTATCACCCAGGACAAGGACGGCTTTATCTGGACTGGTACCGAGACAGGGGTCAGCAGGTTTGACGGGACCCACTTCAAGAATTTCACCGCGGAGGATGGCTTGCCGGATGTAGAGGTCCTGAACATGTTCAGTGATTCCAAAGGGAGGGTCTGGATGGCTCCCTTTTCGCATTCAATATGTTATTATTTCAAAGGCAGGATCTATAACCAGGAAAATGATCCTGTTTTACACAAAGTGAGATTGAATGGCAATATTTGGCATTTTGCCGAAGACAGACAGGGAAATATCCTCGTACAGGAAAGATCGGCATTGCACCTGGTCTATAACGACGGCCGGGTAAAGGACTATGATTCCAAAACTGATGCAAGACTGTTGACGATAGATGCCATCAGTTGTAGTCCTTCCGGCTATTTCCAGGTCCTGGCAAATGATACGTTGTACGAACTGGAAGAGAATGGGCTCAAGCCATTGCTTTCCTACACATTTTGGCCTTTCCCGGCTACTGGCAGAGCGTTGAGCAGCCAAATCCTGTTGGGTCTCGACAGTGGGAACAGGACGATGATCCGGGTTCTGGCAACGGGCAAAACGTACCGGCTTTCCCTGGGGGCCAGCCTGGTCGCTTATAATATTATTGCAGATAGCCTGGTCTATATCAACGAATCTACGGGATCGACGGAATTCAACATTCACTCCGGAAGTTCGAAAAAGTTTTTGCCCGGCATGGAAGTTTCCTGCGTCTTCCGGGATGTGGATGGGAACACCTGGTTCTCCACGATCGGCCATGGACTTTTCAGGCTGAACTCAGATGAATTCAGAAGCCTGTCAATGAAAGTCCCGGGCTTTGCTGATTGTTCGGTGCACTCTATCTACCGGACCGGCAACCAACTGATCCTGGGCGTGAGCCAGCATGCCGTCTTCCGGTTTCGTTTGCCCAACCTGGAAGAAGACAGCCACCAATTTCTGGGTGGGGATTGGAAAGCAAGTGTTACATTTATTTGCCACACTCCGAACGGGGTAATGCTGTATGGTTCCGATGAAGACATCGAGAAATGGTCGGTCCCGCCATTTCTATATTCATATTTGCCGGCAAGCCTGAGATCTGCCTTCCGGACCGGGGAAAACGAGTTTCTTTTTGTGAATAGTATGGGCGGCTTCAGGGCGAAAATTGATCCCCTCCAGGTGGTGGACACCTTCTGGACAGGTCGTTGTACAACCGTCTATTTCAGACAGGATACTACGTATGTAGGAACACTGCACGGCCTCTATTTTATTCCGAAGGATAAATCCGTGGTTTATGCCGGGGATAGCATTGCTTTTTTCCGCAAAAGGATCGCAGCGATCACCGGTTCGGCGGATGGCACTTTATGGATCGCCTGCTATGACGGGGGCGTGGTCGGATACCGGCAAGGTAAGGTCATCACCATCCTCACAAATGAACGCGGACTGACCAGCAACATCTGCCGGACGCTGACGATCCAGGGTCATTATTTATGGGTCGGTACCGACCGCGGGCTGAACAAGGTCGATCTCGCTGATCCGTCTTATCCTGTGATCCGCTATACGTCGAATGACGGCCTTGGATCGGACATCATCAATACCGTGTATGCCGACAGCCCTACTATCTATGTGGGGACGGCGGCAGGATTAAGCTTTTTTGAAGAACGCGTACATCCCGGTGAAGGCTGCCGGCTGATATTGCTGAATGTATTGAGTGGCAATCGGGACAGGATATCGGATACCGGGCGCCTGGTACTGCCTTATACTTCCAATAATGTCCGTTTTGACTATGCCGGCATTTCATACCGGTCAGCGG
This sequence comes from Chitinophagaceae bacterium, assembly GCA_003167015.1. Lineage (GTDB taxonomy): Bacteria > Bacteroidota > Bacteroidia > Chitinophagales > Chitinophagaceae > Puia. The sequence goes on from PMUF01000397.1 coordinate 5,765, forward strand.
GTAACATCACGTACCGGTATCGGCTGACCGGCCTGGACACCGCCTGGCGGCAAACGAAGGAGACCTTTTTGGAGTATCCCAGTCTTCCGTCAGGGGATTATGTGTGGGAGCTGACGGCCATCAATAAATTCGGGATAGCGAGCAGGCCGTTATCGGTGAAATTCAGTATTACGACGCCTTTTTGGAAGACATGGTGGTTCGCCGTTATACTTACCTTTGTCTTTTTGCTGGCCACCTGGGGACTGGTCGATCGCCGCATCCGGCGGGCCCAATCGCAGCAGGAAGAGAAAGAGCGGCTGAACAGGAAAATGAGCGAGCTGGAAAATATGGCTTTGCAGGCCCAGATGAATCCGCATTTCATTTTCAATTGTTTGAATTCAGTCCAGCAATTTATTTTCGATCGGGACACTTTTCTGGCCAATCAATATATTTCCGACCTGGCCAAGCTGATCAGAGCTACTTTATACTACTCCAACAAACCTTTTATTACTGTCAGGCAGGAAATCGATTATCTGAATACCTATCTTTCCATTGAAAAGCTCAGGTTCGACAGCAAAATGGACTACCGGCTGGAAGTGGACGAATCTATCGGTCAGGACGAGCTGCAAATCCCGCCGATGCTCATTCAACCTTATGTGGAAAATGGCATCAGGCATGGCCTGCGTCATAAAAGAGCAGGGGAAGGACTCATCATGGTGGCCATACGGATGTTGGCAGATTCCTTACAGGTGATCGTCGAAGACAATGGCATCGGACGCGAAATGTCCGCCCGCTACAAGACACGCGAGCATATCGAGTATCAGTCCAAGGGGATGTCGCTGACGGCAGACCGCATCCGTATGCTGAATAGCATTAACCGGCAACAGATCCATGTCCGGGTAGACGATCTCAGGGATGTCGCAGGAAAGGCTGTTGGAACAAGAATTGTATTGACGTTTCCATTATTTCACCACTTCGATAAAACCCCCAGTTTGTGATTCGAACCGTTCTTGTAGATGATGAAAACAACAGCATTAAGGTCCTGCAAAAGCTTTTGCAGGAATATTGCCCGCAAGTCACCGTCGTAGGTACGGCGGATGGTGTCGAAACAGGGGCCGACGTGATACTTTTCGTCCGGCCCGACCTGGTCATCCTGGATATTGAAATGGCGCAGGGAAATGCCTTCGATCTGCTGAACCAGCTTCAGCCGCTTAGTTTCCAGGTCATCTTTGTGACCGCTTTCGACAATTACGCCCTCCGTGCCTTCAAATACAGCGCCGTGGATTACTTGCTGAAGCCGGTGAATATTCGCGATCTGTGCACGGCGGTTGAACGGGTATCTGACAAATTCGAGGAAAAAAGCGTCATTGGGCGGATGACGGCACTCTTGCAGAATTTGAGCGGAGTGCAGCAACTGGATCAAAAAGTGGCCATTCCTACGCTGAACGGTTTTTTATTTATCACGCTTCGTGAAATTATCAGGCTGGAAGCAAAAGCAAGCTATACCGTAATATACCTCACCAACAAGGAGGAAATAATAGCTACCCGAAGTATTAAAGACTATGAAGATCTGTTGCCCGAAGCATTTTTTTGCCGGATCCATAGTTCTCATATCATCAATATGCAGAAGATTCAAAAATATCAGAAAGGCAGGGGTGGGTATGTCACTATGGAGGACAACAGCACTATAGAAGTCGCCAGCCGCCGCAGGGACGAATTCATGCAGCGATTGCTGAAATAAAGCTGGCCGGTCCGTTTTTTTTGGCCCATTCTTGGCCCTATTGTTGGAATGGGTCGTTTAATCATAATTTCCAGCCGTTTACCTTTCTCCATTGACAAGGAAGGAGAAAAGATCAGC
>PMUF01000522.1 GCA_003167015.1 Chitinophagaceae bacterium
CGGCCTGCTGCTGGTCGGTCTGGCAGCTTTCGGGTTTATTTTCATGGCCCTCAGGAAAAAGGAGGCACTGGCCGTGGAAACCGATAACCGCATTAAGGTGTCCAAAGAAGGACCGGTGGTCAGGGCCGTCCGTGCGGGCGCTGCCGCCGGCGAAAAGGGGCTGGTCTTTATCGGGGAGGCCCGGCCTTACCAGGAGACCACTCTCTATGCGAAGACGGGTGGCTACATGAACAAGATCATGGTGGACAAGGGAGACAGGGTCCGGGAAGGGCAGCTGCTGGCCACTATTATTTCGCCGGAGACCGATCAGGCGTATAATGCGGCGCTGGCCGATCTCGAGAACAAGCAGAAGATCTGGTCGCGGGATTCCGTGCTGGTGAAGAAGGAATATATTTCAAAGGAAGAGGCCGAGACCAGCGAGACGGCCGTCAGTATGGCCAGGGCGCAGGTGGAGTCGTTGCGGCAGCAGATGGGGTATAAGGAGCTGATAGCGCCTTTCACGGGAACTGTAACGGCCCGTTATGCCGATCCCGGGGCACTCGTGCAGAATGCCGTCAGCTCGCAGACCAGCGCGCAGCCGGTGGTGACGTTGTCCCAACTGGAGAAGGTGCGTGTCTATATCTATGTGCCGCAGGTCGACGCCGGTTTTGTGAAGGATGGCTACCCGGTGACGATCACTACGACAGACCGGCCGGACTGGTCGCTGCAGTCGAGGGTGACCCGGATTGCAGGCGAGCTGGATCCCAAGACAAGGATGATGCTGGTGGAGATCGATGTCGATAACAGCAAGGGGGACCTGATCCCCGGCAGCTATTTGCAGGTGAAAGTGGCTGCGCCCGATCAGAAAGGGCTGAGCATCCCTTCGGAAGCGTTGGTGGTGCGGGGCGGGAAGTTTTTCGTCCCGGTCGTGGACGGCCTGAACCTGCTGCACTATCAGCCCGTGACTATCGGAAAGAATGATGGCGTTTTTGTCTCCATTACCAGCGGCGTGCAGAAAGGCGATGTCATCGGGCTGAATGTCAGTCCTGAGCTGCAGGAAAATCAAAAGGTGAAACTTCAAATGTAATTACAAGTGATTATGATCAATAGAATGGGAATCGTTGCCTTACTGTCCATCACCCGGTTACTGGCTGGTCCGGTCGGTCCGGGCGGTCCGGTCGTACGAATGCTGAGCCTGCAGGATTGTATCAATATGGCGCTGACGAATTCGACGGCCGTCCTGAAGGGCAACAATGATGTCGCCCTTGCCGGCACGCAGGTGCTGGCTGCCTATGGGCAGTATCTGCCGAATGCCCAGGCCGCGGGTGGCGTCAACTATGACCTGGGCAACAACTTTTATGCTTCGACGGGTCCTTACCTGGCATACCAGGCCCGCAGCGCTTATAATTATCAGTTGACGAGCAATCTCAATATTTTTACGGGGTATTACAACTACTCCAATTTCAAGGCCGCTAAGCTGAACAGGCAGGTAGCCGGGCTGACGCTGGACAGAGCCAAACAGGAGATCGAACTGGATATTACGCAATCTTATCTGCAAGTCATCCTGGACCGGAAGATCGTCGATCTGGACAGCAATAACCTGCTGGTGTCGGAAAGGCGCGAACAGCAGCTGACCATGCAGGTCGAGGTAGGCCGGACGGCACGGACGGATCTGTACCAGCAGCAGGCGCAGACCAGCAGCGATCAATTGCTGCTCATCAATTCCCGCAGCAAGATGCAGGATGACCGGGTGCTGTTGTTGCAGAAGCTGCGTATCGACTCGACGGACTACTATGATATCGAGGATATGCCGATCGACGACGAGGCTGATGCCGTTCGTTATGGCAGTTTGGCGCCTCTGCTGCAGGAGGGATTGAACGATCGCGTCGATCTTCGCTCAGCGGAGCTGAACGTTCAGGCCAGTGACTGGAACATTAAAAAATTCAGGAGCGGCTATCTGCCGGTGGTGAGCGTGTCGGGCGGCCTGTTCAACAATGGCGCTGCTTACAATGCCCTGACCGTTAACGGCGTCAACGAGATGCCGTCCTCGCAGACCCCGGTGTATACCCAGCTGTATAAATATACTTATGGGATGGTGGGCGTCAATGCCACCTGGAATATCTTCGACCGTTTCGTTACCAAATCCAATGTTGCGGCTGCCCGGATATATGCGGACAATGCCCGTATCGACCGGGACGACACCAGGATCGGCATCGTGGCTAACATCCGGATCGCGCACAATGACTATAAGAATGCCGTGCAGCAGATGGAGACGGTAGGGAAGGGGTTGATTGCGGCCCAGGAAGCGTATGATGCGGTAGACGCCCGTTACAGGCAGGGCGCCACCGATTTCATCACGGAGTCGAATTCCCAGCAGGTATTGCTGCAGGCGCAGCAAAATAAGATCCAGGCTTCGGTGAATATGATGTTGCAGAAGAAGGCGTTGGACTTCTTTACGGGGACAATCACGCCGTAGGCGGGAAGCCCTGGGCGACCCATTTCAGCAGGGCATTGTTCTCATCGCGAAGCTCCAGCTTGCGACAGATGGCATGCCGGTGATTTTTGATGGTATAGGGGCTCAGATGCAGGATATTGCCGATCTCGCGGGTGGTTTTTTTCTCCCGGATCAGCCGCAGGATCTGTAGTTCGGTCCCGGTGAACAGGCGGTCTGCCTGTAAAAGGGTGCGGCCGGTATGTTCGCCGGCCATGATCCGGCTCATCACCAACTGTACGCCGGCAAATAATTGGGCATCGTCCACCGGCTTGATGATATAATTGGCTGCCTGTGAAGCGGCAGCGGCTTCGATGATGCCTTTGGTCTGATAAGAGGTTATGTAAATCACCTCGAAGGCGTATCGTTTTCTCAATTCGTTGACGAGGTCAATTCCTGTCTGGTCTTCCTGCAAATTGATGTCGCAGAGCAACAAATGCGGCAACCATTCCGCCATGGCCTCTCTCGCCTCGCCGGCTGAGACGGCAACGCGCGTCTCGCAGGGAAAATTTTCGACCAGTTGCCCTTCCAGGTAGCGGCCTATGATAATCTCATCTTCTATGATCAATACTCTTATCATCAGACTGGAATTAAAAATGAATAGCTTAACCCCTCTTCCTTCGTGATCGTTATCTGTCCGTTCATCTGGCGGGTGAGATCCTTGATCAGGGGAATACCCATCGTGAATCTATCTACCACTTCCTGGCCACGCATGCCTGTGCCATTGTCGGAATAACCGAATTGCAGCCATTTTTCTCCTACGGCCATCGCCTCCACGCGGATGCAGGGATCCTTTTGATCCTGGAAAGCGTGTTTGAAGGTGTTGGTGAACAATTCCGAGAGGATCAGCCCGAATGACAGCGTATGCTTTTCGCTGAGCCGAAGGTCCTCCGGAATGGCCTGGGAGATACGGGTCCTGCCGTTCGTATCATAGATTTTTTGCAGGTGGGCTGCCAATTCGTCTATGAATTCACATAAACATACGCCCTGACCTTTTTCGAAGTTAAAGAGTTTTTGGTTAACCAGCATCATGGCCCTGATTTTGCCGATATTTCCCTTCAGGATATCGCGGGCGTGGCCGTCTTTGACCATCGGCAATTGCAGGCTCAGCAGGCCGTACAGCAGCTGAAGGTTGTTCTTTACCCGGTGGTTCAGCTCATTGATCAGCGTTTCGATCTGGGTATTTCGCTCTGCGAGCAGCTGTTTTTGCTTGATCAACCGTTTGTTGCTGATATGCAGTTCCTCCGTCCGCTGACCCACTTGTCGTTCGAGAAGGACCTTCTGATATTGCTGTAGTTCAGTCAGCTCCTGCAGGACGGCCTGTTTGCCGATCTCGTGCTGCCGCATCTCTTCCTTGAGCCCCGTCGAGAACAGCAGGAAAACGCAAATGATCGTGATATCGACGGCCAGCGAAGCATTGGACAACGACTGTTCGTGGTTAAAGGCAGCGTTGAGGGAGACGAACAATCCTGCGGCTCCGACCAGCAGCAGCCCGTAGGCCAGGTATCGTTGTGCGGCACTTAGCCGGCCCCAGCAGGTCCAGAGGGTGCATGCAATAAGAGTCAATGTCAGGGGGGCTTTCCAAAGGTTCAGCCCGATCATCAACCTGTAGTTGCCGGTGAACCGGGTAATACTGAAGGAGACAATGGCCGAAAGGACCACCAGTACTGCTGCCCACCACCACCACCGGTACAGCAAAGGGTTATATTTCTTCAACTGCCAAAAGTCCGTCAGCAATCCGTATAGTCCTAACATGGCGAGGTGCAGCATGGGAATATTGAACTGCCAGCCCGCAGCCGGATCTTCGGGAAAGAACCACTCGATGAAATAGCCCGATGAACTGATCACGAACAGCCCGCAGCCGGCGATCATGAGCAGCAGCCACAAATAAGGTCTGAAGCGGCTGACGATCCAGGATAACAGGGTGTAAAGGAAAAAGAGCGCCATGGCCCCCTGCAAAGCTGCATCTATCGTTTGCTGCACATGGAGATGATGGAAGTAACTCCGTCTGGATTGCAGAACGAAGTCGAACACCGGTTGAAAATGCTTTGTATGATGTACCTGCAGCAATAAGGTGTATGTCTTCCCGGGTTCCAGCGGCAGGTGTGTGTATAAGCGACCGTCGTCCTCATTGATGTCGCTATGGCGGCGAAATTCGCCGGCTTGCCGGTATAACACGCAGGTATTGCCGTCATACAGGTAGATATCCACGTAGGTGAGATGGCTGAAGGAAAGGATCTGTCCCGGGTCCTGCAAACCGGAGTCTACGTGCAGCGTGGTTTCCAGCCAATAGTATCCGGTCGGACTGCCGCGGCGGAGAGAGTCCAGGGGAACCAGCGCTGAGGGACTGTCGAAAACGGAGCCGGCGGATAATTTCCCGCCAGCATCTTCCAGCGCAAAGAAATGGGGTTGAAGCGATATTTCCCGGCCCGTCACGGAGGCAGGGGGGATAGGGGATGCTTCGACAGACGAGGTGCATAATAAGCAGCATACCCATGCAGCGAGAACCAGGGGCCTTAAAGGGGATATTTGGAACGACATCTTCGTAAAAATACAAAAAATTGAGGGGGATCACCAGGTATGATTCCGAATATAAGAATTAAGACCCCGGGGTCTCGGACCGTCTTCCAAAAAACCGCCCCGGAAGTTACTCCGGGGCAAGCTTATTCCTCTGAAACACCGGGATCGGATTAAATATTTAATTGCCCTAGCCTAAGTGGATTCTATTGGTACGAGCCCTCTTTCCGGTTTACTTAAATTTCCGGCTATTTCCTGCAATAAGTCTTACATGATCAGTGTCAAATGTTACATGATTCCCACATTTCGACATTAAGGAGAAGGCGTCCATTGATTTATGTCTATCTTTGCATTTAATCCCTCCTTGTCATCTCCCAATCCGCCTTTCCAGGAATCCTCAAAAATGAAATTGTACATTAAAAATATGGTTTGTATCCGCTGTAAAATGGTGGTGAAAGATGAGCTGACGAAACTCGGCCTTCACTACACTTCAGTGGAATTGGGCGAGGCGGACATAATGGAAACGATTTCGCCTGAACAGCAGGCGCAATTCAAGGAAGCGCTGGTGAGGTCGGGCCTCGAATTGATGGATGACAAAAAGAGTGTGCTGATCCAGAAGATCAAGAATGTCATTGTGGAACTGATCCATTATACGGATGAGCCGCTGACCGTGAATTTTTCCGTTTTTTTAAGTGCAAAGCTGGATTATGATTACACTTATCTCGCCAATCTTTTTTCAGAAGTACAGGGCATTACCATCGAAAAATTCATTATCACCCACAAAATCGAACGGGTCAAGGAATTACTCGTCTATAACGAGCTTACCCTGACCGAAATAGCCTACCTGATGCATTACAGCAGTGTCGCCCACCTGTCCGCCCAGTTCAAGAAGGTCACCGGGCTGACCCCTTCCCATTTTAAACAGCTCAAGGAGAAAAGGCGCTCCATGCTGGAAGATCTGTAGATGTGTGAATGATATAACTTTCACCGGCAGGTGTGTAACTTTTTAGGCTTTTGATGCCCCACCTTTGTAAGATCAAAAGCTCTCATGGATAAGCAGGAAAGTACGGAACTGGAAAAATCAATATCGCACATCGTTGTTGAAATTATCGAGTACGTACCGAATTCCGTGGTGATCAAGACTATCATCAAGAAGTCAACGGGTAACATCAGCATCATGTCTTTTGACAGCGGTGAAGGGCTGACGGAAAAGACTTCGCCCTTCGATACGTTTGCTCAGATCATCGAAGGCAAGGCTGAGATCGTCATCGACAAAAAATCGAATGTCCTGCAATCGGGTCAGGGGATCATCATACCCGCTCATGCGCCCAATTTCATCAAGCCTAATGGGCGCTTTAAGATGATCATGACGATCATCAAGAGTGGTTACGAATAGCTAAAATCTAAATAAAATGAACACTCACACTATGTTCCGCGCCGTTAGAGCCATGCGCACCTATCAGTCGTCCGGACGGTTCGCCAACCTCACGATCTTGTCGGAGGAAGGTATGCGTCAACCTGCCCGGTTTGTCACCGCCCTGGCGCACGAAGTACGGAATCCGCTGACCAATATCAACCTGGCGGTCGATATGCTGGAATGTGCCGCCAAGGATGACGACCCGAAATTATACCTGGATATCATCAAACGAAGTTCGGCGCGGATAAATCATCTGATTTGTGAATTGCTGAAATACCAGGAACCGGATGAGGCAGAAGGAAACGACTATTCCATGCACCGGCTGCTGGACGAAGTCCTCGAAAGGGCAGCTGACCGCATCAGGCTGAAAAACATTGCGGTCAGGAAAGAATATGCCTTGCAGGATAAACACATCATGATGGACAAGGCGAAGATTATGATCGCTTTGACCAATATCGTCATTAATGCCATCGATGCCATGTCATCGGAAAATGGCGAGCTCAGGTTGATGGAAGGCCTGGTTGACGGTCATTATTCCCTGCAGATCGGAGACAACGGATGTGGGATCCCTGCGGAGCACCTCCAGGAGATCTTCAAGCCCTATTTTACCCGGAAACCAGGCGGGCTGGGTCTCGGATTGTCAACAACCTGGGACATCCTGCAGGCGAACCACATCAGGATGAATGTCGAGTCCAGGGAAGGCGAGGGAACCTGCTTTACTCTTTTGTTCGGATAACCAGTGTATTGTAGAAAAGTTTCCCCTTTCGGAGGGCGGCGGTCCGGCTTTTGTAACACAGGACATCCGCGCACGCAATTTGTAGTCATTGGGGTATGCCAACCCCCGACGTTCTCGACGACAATCTCCACTGGTACAAAGATGCGATCATATATGAATTGCATATCAAAGCCTTCTGTGACGGCGATGCGGACGGCATCGGTGACTTTCATGGACTGCTGCAGAAGCTGGATTATCTGCAGGATCTGGGGGTGACGGCGATCTGGCTGCTCCCTTTTTACCCTTCGCCCCTGAAAGATGACGGCTACGATATTGCCGATTACTACAGTATCAATCCCTCTTATGGTGATATCGCCCTGTTCAGGCAGTTCATGAAAGAGGCGCACAGGCGCAACCTGAAAGTCATTACCGAGCTGGTGATCAACCATACCTCGGATACGCATGCCTGGTTTCAACGTGCCCGGCAGTCGCCTAAGGATTCCAAAGAAAGGGCATACTATGTATGGACGGATAATCCGGAGCAATATAAAGATGTGCGGATCATTTTCCAGGACTTCGAGCATTCCAATTGGACCTGGGATGCCGTAGCCGGTCAATACTACTGGCACCGCTTTTTTCATCATCAACCCGATCTGAATTACGACAACCCGCTGGTACAGGAAGAGGTATTCCGGATCATCGATTTTTGGTGCCGCATGGGCGTAGACGGATTCCGGCTGGATGCGGTACCTTATCTTTTTGAGCGCGAGGGCACCAACGGCGAGAACCTGCCTGAGACACACGCCTTTCTAAAGCTGCTGCGCCGTCATATCGATGAGCATTTTCCCGGTACCGTCCTGCTGGCGGAGGCCAATATGTGGCCGGAAGAATCCGCCTCCTACTTCGGGAATGGCGACGAATGTCATATGAACTATCATTTCCCGGTCATGCCCCGGATGTTCATGGCGTTGCAGATGGAAGACCATTACCCGATCACCGATATCTTCGACCAGACGCCCGACATCCCGGCTACCTGTCAGTGGGCGATCTTCCTCCGTAATCATGACGAGCTGACCCTGGAAATGGTCACCGACGAAGAAAGAGATTATATGTACAAGGTGTATGCCCGTGACCCCAAGGCGAGGATAAACCTCGGTATCCGTCACCGGCTGGCGCCCTTGCTGGATAATAACCGCCGGAAGATCGAACTGTTGAATTCTTTACTGTTCGCATTGCCCGGCACGCCCGTGATCTATTACGGCGATGAGATAGGCATGGGCGATAACTTTTACCTGGGCGACCGTGACGGCGTGCGCACCCCGATGCAGTGGTCACCGGACCGCAATGCCGGGTTCTCTGCTGCCAATCCGCAGAAGCTATACCTGCCACTGATCCTCGATCCCGAATATCATTACGAGTCCGTGAATGTGGAAACGCAACACAGCAATACATCCTCCTTATTCTGGTATATGAAGCGCCTGATCGCCGTCCGGAAGAAATTCAAGACTTTCGGCCGGGGCAATCTGCAATTCCTGGGTGTGGAAAATCCCAAGGTCCTGGCATTCACCCGGACGTATGAGGACGAGACGCTGCTGATCGTCGTGAATCTCTCTAAATTTTCCCAGGCGGCGGAGGTGGACCTACTTGCTTTTAAAGGGTTTGTGCCGGTGGATATATTCAGCAAGAACCGCTTTCCTGTCATTCGGGAAGACGGGCAGTATTTCTTTACGCTGGCGCCACATTCCTACCAATGGTTCGTGCTGGAAAAGGCCCATCCGGAAATGGATGAGGAAAAGCCGCTGCCCCTGATGCTGATCAGGCAATGGGAGGGACTGATGGAAGGAGCTGCCCGCAAGCAACTCGAAAATAGTGTATTGCCGCGTTACCTCGTCAGAGCGAAATGGTTCATTCCCAAGGAAAGGAACAGTTATCAGATCGCTATTTCCGATTTTATCAAGGCTCCTTTCAGCGATCCGGCTGCACACCCGGTATTCTGGATGTTGCTGGAGATAACGGGTGACGATGGGATGCCGGGGCTCTACCAACTGCCTGTTTGCCTGGTAAAGGAAGAGGCGGCGAAGAAACTGGCTGACACCTACCCTGAAGCGTTGATTGCTACTATCCGGATGGAAGAAGGTGAGGGAACGCTGGTTGATGCGTTTTATACTCCCGACTGGCAGACGGCATTGCTGGAAAGGCTAGCCACACACAAACCCAGCCACTCCGCCACTGCCCATGTTGAATTCGATGGCAATGGCCGGGTAAAAAAATACCTGCAGGAGACGGCTGCCGTGGCGCCCAGGATACACACGTCCGACTTTTATAATACCTCCATTGCTTTTGACGGCAATCTCTTTTTGAAATTTTATCGCAAGATCGAGCGTTCGGTCAACCCCGATCTGGAGATGACCCGCTATCTGTCTAAGGAAGCGGGCTTTGCCTTTCTGCCTGCTTTTGTGGGCTCGATCGAGTGGAAGGACAAGACAGGTTGTATCGTGCTGGGGATGCTGCAGGAAATGGTAGAAAACCACGGCGACGGTTATGGGTATTTTCTCGAACGGGTCAATAACTACGTCGAAAGGATACTGGCCGGGGAAAAGAAAGAGCCGGTGTCCGCTGCGCAGCTGGCAGCGCAGGCGCCAGTGCAGATGGAAAGGCTTGGCACGCTGGCCATGCCGATGGCCTTTGAAGAGTTGTCGGAAGGGATGCAATTGCTGTTAGGCACGCACACTGCCGATCAGGCCAGGCTGATCGGCCTCCGGACGGCGGAGATGCACCTGGCCCTGGCCTGCGGTACAGGCAAGGATTTCAAACCGGAGCCTTTTTCCTTATATTATCAGCGTTCGCTGTTCTCTTCCATGCAGTCGCTGGTGCGGGAGACCTATGAGAACCTGGGCCGCAACCGGGCAACGCTGCCTGCCGAACTCAAGGAAAGGATGGACAGGATGCGAGCCTACCGGCCTGAGCTGCTGGCCACGCTGAAGAAGATCTATTTGAAAAAACTTGACACTGTCAAGATCCGCATTCATGGCAATTATCATTTGGGGCAGATCCTGCTGACGGGTAAGGATATTGCGATCAATGATTTCAGTGGTGATCCGGCGCTCAGCTTCAGCGAACGTCGTCTCCGGCGCTCTCCCTTTGTCGATCTTGCGGGCATGATCGACTCGTTTCATGAGGTAGCGTTCGAAGGGTTCATGCATAATCAGCAGCTCAACGAGGAGGAGGGCAAGAAACTGCTGCCCATGGCCGGTCTCTGGGCCCATTATGTCAGCGGATTTTTTATCCGGGCTTATAAGGAAAGAGTGAAAGGTTCATCCCTGGTCCCTGCGCAAGAGCAGGACTTTGAAATGATGCTGCAGTATTTTCTTGTGCAGAAGGCCATCTATTCCTTCAATGGATATCTGAAGAAAGACCCGCAACGGCTGATCATCCCGCAGACCATCCTGCGATCCGTCCTGCGGACGCAGCCCGATGCTGTGACCGAAGTCCCTGCTGCCGGAGGAACGCCATCCGCGGTAGCGCCTTCCATGGTATCTTAGGTCCAGTCCCACAGTATCACATTCCATTCGTCTATTTCGTCTTTATGGGTATCGGCGATGGTGAATCCGATACTGAGATGCGCCCGAAGCGAGCGCGGATTGCTGGTGGATACTTCCGTTACCAGCATTTCATATTGCGGATAGAACTGCTGCCGGTGGAATTCATACAACAGCCTGAAGACTCCCTTACCCCGATAGTCCGGGTCAACGCATATCTGCCCCATGAAATAGACTTGATGATCAAGCAGGGGCCTGCCTTTGTACCGGATAGCGCTGAATTGCCGGATGGCATTTTCGATAGGCGGGTAAACGGCGGCGCATTCCCTGGTCAGGACGATGGCATATCCTGCCAGCCGGGCTCCATCTTTGACGATGACCGAGGGACTGATGGCATGCAGGGTGCCCAGGATCTCCGGCGTATAGGGCCAGGTGACATAGCCTTCTTTTATTTTTTCTTCAGGGGTGATCGTAGTGGCCAGATTATCCTGCGACAGGCGGGTGATCTGGTGCAATTCTTCCGGGGTCGTTACAAATTTTGGCGTTAGCATACAGGCAGATTAGAAGAGCGATCCCTGAACGGGGATGGGGTGCATTTTTATTTTTTCAATGAGGGATTTTCTTTTTGTCACGGTGTCTTCTCCGGCCTTTCCCGTGTAATGGCCGTCGATGGCATAGAGTTGCGTCTCCTGGTCACGGGAGGCGATCACGATCGTAGTGCCTTCGGCCTGCTGCGCAAAAAGTTGCTGCACGAGTTCCGGCCGGTTGTTATCCCGGGAGAGATGTGAGGGGAAGAGATGGCTCATATAGGCAGGCCGGTACCGGACGAATAGTTCCAGTGCCTGCCGGTTAGACAAATGTCCCTGGCCACCGCGGATCCGGTTCTTTAGAAAATGAGGGTAGCGGCCTTCTTCCAGCATCTGCTCGTCATAGTTGGTTTCCAGGAAAGCCGCATGACATTGCCGGAAATGGTGGATTAGCTGTTCGCAGACTTTACCCAGGTCTGTAAAAATGCCAATCCTGACGGTAGGGGAGGAGACGACAAAGCTATAGGGGTCCGAAGCGTCGTGCGATTTGGGAAAAGCGGTGACAGTCAGCGCTCCGGCCGTTATCGGCTCATGACCGCGAAAAGACTGCACCAAGTGAGGGTCGAGCGATAGCCTGGTGTTCTGTTGGGTGGCCGGGGTGATATAGACCGGCAACTGGTACCGTTTAGATAATACTTCAAGGCCGCGAATATGATCGTCGTGTTCATGAGAAATGAAAATGCCTTTGACTGCCGACAGAGAGAGTCCCAGCCGGCGCATCCGTCTTTCCGTTTCCCGGCAGGGAATTCCGGCGTCGATCAATACCGCCTCTTTGTCATTACCGACATAATAACAATTACCGTTGCTTCCGGAGTTAAGAGATGCGATATAGAGTGTCATGCTTATTGCAAAATAACCTTAAATCGGTCATATATTAGATTATTTTTGCACCGACCTTAACCAACAATTGTATGCCAGATCCCATTTCCCGTCAACACCTGTTAACCGCAGACTTAGGCAGCCGCACTTTAACGAGCGTCCAGGTGCACGAGATACGTTTTTCTCCAGGGCAGAAGGCCGCCCTGCATTCGCATCCCTGTCCTGTTGTGGGGTATATTCTCGAAGGTTCTGCATTGCTGCAGGTGGACGGCGAGGCGCCGCAGGTACTCCATACGGGGCAGGCCTTTCACGAACCGGCCATGGCACGTATCCTGCATTTCGATAATCATTCAGACAAGCACCCTCTGTTGTTTGTGGCCTTCTACCTGCTGAATGGGCGGCAGAGCCTGATCGAGTTTATCTATGAATAGACGGTGCGGGCGCGGCGGCAGTTAAATACCGCCCCTTCGGCTGATGGTTTCCGGCATAGCCACCGACATACAGGGGCGCCTGACAGGTGTTTTGGGCGCCCTTTCTTTGACTTCCACCGGATCGGGTATACGCATCGTCAGCCTGCTCTGGCCGAAGGGGTCCGGGGCATCGTGGGGGAAGATGACCGATATTCTTTGCGGCTTTTCCTGTGGCGACTGGCGGGGGATGCGAGGCGGCGCCTGTTGCGCCGGGGGAGGAATGGGCCGGGAGACCTGTTGAGGGATGTGAGGCGGCGCCTGTTGCGGCATCTGTTGTGGTGTCTCTTGCAGGGCGTTTTGCCGCGTCATGGCTTCGACGGCAGGCATTTCCGCCTTTTTCACCAGCAGCCGCCAGCCGATGATACAAAAGACAAGCATGATCATGCTGCCCTGCAAATGCACTCTTTCATCCGATGGGTAGGGGAGGACGAGATCTGCCCGGATACCGAATGAGTCGATCCCATTACGCACCTGTTTGGGCAAATAGTCGCTGAGCTCATAAAACAGTCCGCCTGCAGTCAGGATACAGACCAGCAAGAACAGCCAGCGGCCAAGCAGGCCCCACAATTTTTTCTGCATTTCCCTTTTCATTGCGGCATCCCGGTGCGCCCGCCGCGGCAGGTATACAAGGGAGTAAAAGAAGATAAAAATCAGGCCTACCGGGATCCAATCGATGGGCACCGGCGCCCGGACGGGAATATCCAGGAAGACGAACATCGGCTGGACCCCTCCGAGGTCACTCAGCCAGGGTATAAGGCGAACGATACAGCATTGCTCCAACCCGATGGAGATCAGCAGTAGTGTGGCCACAAGAAGAAATGATCCTCTACGGCCGGCAGGGGCATACATAATAGTATTTTTTACAAGTGAATGATCAGATACGACCGGGTAAAAAGGTATTCATGGGAGCTTGGGGAATAGACCGGATAATAACGGATCCCGTGCGCGGAGCAGTATAGCGGAATTGCCAATAATCCGTTAAAATGAATTACCTTCAGCCCACCGATTCCATGACAAGAATGACCCGGCGATATTTGTCCGTCCTTCTGCCCTTAATGACGCTCACCTGGATCGTCTTCAAATATTACTATCCTTTTGCCGATTTTTTCATCGATTCTTATACCTATATCGGAGCTGCAGCCGATCGTTATTCGATCAGCTTTCGACCTATCGGGTATTCCATTTTTCTCCGGCTCATACATTCGCTGTCGGTGTCGGATACTTTTTTGGTCACCGTGCAGTATGTTCTTGTCCAGGGCGCCTGTCTTTGCCTATTCTTTTTTTTGGTCCGGCACTGTTATCTCGCTGGCTGGGCCCGGCTGGTGCTGGCGATTTTTTTGGTGGCCGATCCCCTCGTGTATTATACCAGCAATATCGTATCGAGCGACGCCGTATTCCTGGCACTAAGCCTGTTCTGGCTGACCCTCCTGCTGCAGTTGCTGCGGCGCCCTACCTGGGGAGCGCTCATCCTGCAATGGATTTTGCTGGGCCTGATCTTCTATACGCGGTACGTCGCCCTGTTCTATCCCGCCGTGGCGGCCCTTACATTTTTCGTGGTCAGGCGGGATCTGTGGTACAAACTGACCGCCATTGCCGGCAGCATTGCCGTCGTAATGGCCGGCGCCTTGTATACCCAGCGGCTTACCCATGAACAGACCGGGACCCCTATTTTCTCCGCCTTCAGCGGCTGGGAACTGGCCAACAATGCCATCCAGATCTATCCCTGGCTGCCGGCGGACACGACTGATCTGCCGTCGCCGGAGAGTCATCAACTGGCCCGCTACGTCAGCACCTGGTTTGATCAGCAAGGCGCTGCCATTAAAAAGGCGGCCCCGGTTGCGACGACCTTCTATATGTGGTCGCCGGGTTCTCCGCTGCATCAATATTTCGATGCTTACCGGTTGCGGCGTTCGCCCCTCCGGCAGCGGCCCGATACGGCCGAACTGGCCTATTTCACAGCCTGGAACCGGGTGGCGCCTATCTTTACCCGGTATGGACATTTCCTTATCGCGCGGCACCCGGTGGCATTCAGCCGCTATTACCTGTGGCCCAGCGCCAAAGTTTTTTTTCTTTCCCCGCTGGATGTGCTGGCCGTTTATAATGAAGGAAAAAAAGAAGTGGATACCGTCGCCCAAAACTGGTTCCATTATCGCAACAATAAGCCCCAGGTCAGATCGGCTGCCATCCAGGGCAAACTACTGGCGCCTTTTCCATGGTTTTTCCTGGGACTGAACGTTGCCTTTCTGGTAACGGGTATAATGCTGTTGGTGCGACGCCGGCCAATCAGGGGGCAGGAAAGCGACCGGTCGGGCCGTTATCCTTTCTTCATCACCTGTCTGCAGCTGGTGACGGGTTATTTGCTGGCCAATGCCGGTTTTAACATTTTTGCCGCGCCCAGCGTATTTCGTTACCAGGCCCTGCCGCTGATCCTGTTATTTGCATTTTCTGTTGGCGGAATCGACACTTTTTTCGTATCTTTCTGTCCCACTAACGACAAAAAAAATCAAGTGCCATGAGAGACAACAAACAACTGTCTGAATCCAACCCTCTTTCTTCTCTCGATGTATGGGAAGACAATCTTCTTGAACGCTATCCCGATCCGGAATCGATTGCCACGGCAAAGTCGACAGAGGAGTACCGGAACTATGAAACGCCCGGCAGGGATTCTGTCCGTGAATTCTACCGGCTGAACCATCAATACCAGACTTTCGATTTCGTAGAGCAGAAAAAGGCAGAATTTCTCTCTTTTGATAAAAAAGAAATGTCGGTGTGGGACGCTTTCCAGTTCCTTAACCAGCTGGTGGATGATTCCGATCCCGATACGGATCTGGACCAGTTCCAGCATCTCCTGCAGACTTCCGAGGCGATCAGGGCCGATGGTCATCCTGACTGGATGGTACTGGCCGGTCTCTTCCATGATATGGGTAAAGTCCTGTGTTTATTTGGCGAACCGCAATGGGCGGTGGTCGGGGATACTTTCCCTGTAGGCTGTGCCTGGTCCGACAAAATTGTCTATCCTGAATTTTTCAGTGAAAATCCCGATGCGCAGAACGAGCAGTACCAGACGCGCTATGGCGTTTATTCCCCCGGTTGCGGCCTGCGCAATGTCCAGCTTTCCTGGGGGCACGATGAATATGTGTACCACATGATGAAGGATTACCTGCCCGAGCCGGCGCTCTATATGTTACGTTATCATTCCTTCTATTCCCAGCACCGTGAACATGGTTATGATCACCTGATGGACGACCATGATCGCGAGATGTTCAAATGGGTCAAGCTTTTCAACCCCTACGATCTGTATTCCAAAAATCCTACGCCCCCCGATTGGACGCAATTGCGGCCCTATTATGAGGATCTGGTGGCGAAGTATCTGCCGGCGACGTTGAAATTTTAGAGAATGGATTATCTTCGGTCAAATGATCAGCTATGATGCCCATCCGACCGTTGATTTTTGTCGTTGCTCTTCTCTCTGTCATTGCCGTTTCGGCTCAAATGTCCTCACCTGCCGGTGTAAAACCTGCCCGTGAGCGCCGCAGCTTCGACGGTGACTGGAGATTTCATCCGGGTCATGCTACTGACCCGCATCGCGACTTTGACTACACTATTGCAAATATCCTTTCCAAGACCGGCGATGCAGGAAATACCTGTATCCGGATGGACTTCGACGACCGTTCCTGGACAGCTGTCCGGTTGCCGCACGACTGGGCCGTAGCCCTTCCTTTTTCCCATGTGGCCAATGAAGATGTCGAGGCGCATGGTTATCATGCCATAGGCGCGCTCTTCCCGGAGAATAGCATCGGCTGGTACCGCAAAACATTTACCGTTGACCGCGGGGATTCCGGGAAGCGCTTTGTCCTGCGATTCGACGGCATTTTCCGGGACAGCAAGGTATGGATCAATAATTGCTACCTGGGCGGCCGTTTCAGCGGCTACGGAGGCGCCGCTTATGATATCACGGATTTCGTTCGCTTCAATACCGCCAACACCGTTGTGGTCCGCGTGGATGCCAGCCAGGACGAAGGCTGGTTTTATGAAGGGGCCGGCATCTATCGTCATACATGGCTCGACCTGTACAGCAATCTGCACATTGCCGAAGAAGGCGGCGTCTTCGTTCATACCACCACGAGCGGTGATCAGTCCAAAGTCACCATCGAGACCCGGGTTGTCAATGAAGAAAGTCATGCTGCCGATGCGACGGTTTCCGCCTATATCACCGACCGCGACGGTAACAGGGTGGCACAGGCTGCAGAGCAAACCCTTGCGCTGTCTATGGGCGCAGACGGGGGTGTCGTTCAATCACTGACCGCACCGCATGCCCAACTGTGGTCCCTGGACAATCCCTATCTCTACCGGGCCGTGGTGCTGGTGCGCGAAGGCGGCCATATTGTGGACAGCATGACCGTCAGGTTCGGCATTCGCACCATCACCATCGACAAAGACAAGGGGCTGTTCGTCAACGGGCAGCCGGTGAAGGTGCAGGGAGTTTGTTGTCACCAGGATCATGCGGGTGTGGGCAGCGCGTTGCCGGATTATCTGCAATATTACCGGATCCAGCTGCTGAAGGACATGGGTGTCAACGGATATCGTACCAGCCACAATCCGCCTACACCTGAGCTGCTGGATGCCTGTGACAGCCTGGGCATGCTGGTGCTGGATGAAACGCGGCTGTTGAACAGCGGCGCCGAATATGGCGGAGAGTTCGAACGGCTCATCCTCCGCGATCGCAATCACCCCAGTGTTTTCATGTGGTCTATCGGTAATGAGGAATGGATGATCCAGCAGTCCAATACGGGCAAACGTATTGCCCAACACCAGGTGCTCCGGCAGCAGAAGCTTGACCCGACGCGTACATGCACCTACGCGGCCAACATCGGGAACTTCTTTCAGGGTGTCAACGAGGTCATCCCTGTAAGGGGCTTTAATTATAATCTTTACGGGCTGGATGCCTATCGCGCGGCACATCCCGACCAGCCCATTATCGGCACGGAAGTGGCCAGCACGGTATCGACCCGGGGTATCTATGAAAAGGATACCGTCAATGCCTATGTGCCGGATTACGACAGTGTGGCGCCGCCGTGGGCGAGTACGGCCGAATATTGGTGGCGGATTGCTGCGACCCGCGAATGGTTCATGGGCGGCTTTGCCTGGACCGGCTTCGACTNNCATATTGCGCCGCACTGGAACTGGAAAGGAAAGGAAGGGCAGCCGATCGCGGTATGGGTCAACAGCAATGCAGATAATGTCGAATTGTTCCTCAACGGCAAGAGCCTGGGCAAAAAGGATATGCCGCGTAATGGTCACCTGGAGTGGATGGTCGATTATGCACCCGGTAAGCTGGAGGCCATTGCCTGGAAGAAGGGGCGCAGGCTGACGGCGGCAGTGGAGACGACCGGTCAGCCTTATACCATCGTCATCCATTCGTCCAAATCCGCATTGCTGGCGGATGGCCGGGATGCTGTCGTTGTGAATGTGAGTGTAGCCGATCGCCAGGGCAGAGAAGTACCCGATGCGGACAAACTGCTGCATTTTGTGGTGACAGGACCGGCGAAAATCATCGGTGTCGGCAATGGCGATCCCAGCAGCCACGAACCCGATCAGTATGCCGATGGCGGCTGGCAGCGTCATTTGTTCAACGGAAGGTGCCAGGTGATCCTCCAATCGGTCGAGCAGGGCCATGCGGGCGCTGCGACAGGGGGGATTTCTGCAACGGGGGGGATATCGTTGAAGGTGACAGGCGATGGCTTACAGGAGGAGACGTTGACCATCAAAAACTAATTCCTGCATGGAGAGACAATCCGGGGTTTCTTCCATTCATTCCTCCGGCGCCGCCTCTCAGCATATTATTCAGGCCGTAATTGTAGGAAGCGCCTAAGGTGAAGTGCTGTCCATCGAGAAGTACTTCCCTCGGCAGAACATTTCCGCGCCGAAAATTATTTGGATTCAGCGCATCGGCAGCAGAGAAGGCCTGGGTCTTTAAACTGAGGCCGCCGGCAAGATTTAGCTTGTAGGTCCCGGCATTTTTTAAGGAATTATTATAGGTGTTGGTTGCTCCGGTCCCGGACCAGGAATCGGCATAAGACATACCGGACAGATTCAATCCGGTTCTGGCGGTGGATTTGAAGGTCATGGCGGAATCGGGGACGGGCAATAAAGACTGGGCCTGCAATGTCCCGGGAACGGCTGCGGCCGCTACGATGGACAAAACCATGGTCATATTTTTTAATATCAATTCCACCCCATAAAAGGTTCAATAATTATGCCACTAACAGATGGACAAACGGTATCATTAAAGTGGCGTATGGGCCGCGGGCCCTTTACCGGCGGCGTTTGTGGCGTGGCGGGACCGGTTGGGCCGGGGCTGCCGCCGCGTCAGTCTGCGCTGGGTCGTTGACGATACCTGTCAGCAGCACCAGCCCCTGTTTTTTTCCATTAACACATTAACATATACAGAAAGGGATGATCGGCCCGGATATGACGGGAAAACGATCCGTTTTTGGAACGAAAAACCCATTTTGGGAAAAAAGACATGGATAAAATATGTGTAATCGTTTGATTTTCAATGATATTAATAGGGGGAATAGATATTGGTATAAGGTGTAGTAATTCATCCATTATCTATAGAAAAAAGCTGACCCATGAAGAGACTTGTACCCATCATCGTTTTGTTCCTTTTGGGGCAATCCATAAAAGCTCAAACTACCTACACCTGGAACGGATCCGTCTCTGCCAATTGGAACGTTGCCGGTAACTGGACTCCCAATGGGATTCCCGGGACGTTGGACAACGTCAAGATAGTAACGGCTACAAATATGTGCCAGTTGGCGGCTAATACCGGCGTATGGCATGTCAATTTAAGCAGCGGCACGCTGGATCTGGGTGGAAATACGCTGACAGTCGGGGGAGATACGGCGCTATTTTCTACCGGCACCGTACAAAATGGCACGATAAGCGTCTCAGGCGCTACCTACACGGTATTCGGGAATGGGCCGGTAACCATGAATTGCACGACAAATATCACTTCCGCCACGATCACTTTTAAAAATACCACATTTCAGGGCGTTACTTCGATCACGAAAACAGGGGCCAGTAATGATGCAAGCTCCGGCGGCAACTTTTTTAATAGTTCAACCGTCTTTACCAATACAGGAGCGGGCTATCTTATGTTAGGCAACGGCAGCCCGGATCAGTTCAACGGTTCAGCCACCTTTAACAATACGGGAACAGCCAACCTGATTGTTGCCAATAACAGTACGGGGAATGTTTTTAACAACACTGCTACCTTCAACAATGCTACGACTTCCAGCAACGGGATATATATCGGCCAGAATTCATCCGGTACGACGTTTAACGATAGCATTGTGGTCACTTCGACCAACGGGACAGGTGTACAGTTCGACGCCAGTGGCGCCTGCACTTCCAGCCTTGCTCCCGGCCAGTTCATTAGTATCGGAACAGCCGGTTTTTCAGCCGGTACCTTGCTGTTGAGGCAATTCACGCAAACGGCTGCTACCGCACAAATTATTACGTTGACCGGGGCTGCGAACCTGACGTTCGGTCCTTCCGCCACTTTCGGCGGAAATGTCACGGCGACAAGCCCGACTTTCTTTTTGAACGGCTGTACTTTTAATGGATTGACCAGTCTCACCAAAACCGGTACGACGGGAGATTTCAATAGTGGAGGAAATACTTTCAATAGTGCCTGCTCCATTACCAATAGTGGCAGCAGCTATTGGGTATTGGGCAACAGCAGTCCCGATATATGGAACAGTGACGTTACCTTCACCGATAATGGGTCAGAGCGTCTGCTGCCCTGCTGGGCCAGTGCCGGCAATCAGTTCAACGGTAATATCAATGTCAATACTGCGGGGAGTGCGTTAGGGATCCAATTCTGCGGCGGCAATAACACCGCCACCGCCACCCTGGCTGCCGGAAAGACCATCCAGGCCGGTTCAGGCGGCTTAACGGCCGGGTTCCTTTATCTGAAGCAGTTCACGCAGGCAGGCAGCGCAGCCATTAATATAACGGCCACCGGCACTTCCGTGGTGTACCTGGGACCTTCGAGCAATTTCGGGGGGGCCGTCACCATTACGGCGCCGGATATCTGGGCACAGGGCGCGACCTATAACAGCGCTGCCTCCTTTACCAAGACCGGGGGTTCCAGCAATCACAACAATCAGTATCAGAATATCTTTAATTCCACGTGTACGATCAACCAGCAGAGCAATTCGGGTTATTTTATGCTGGGGTATAATTCGAATGATCTTTTCAATGGTAACATCACCGTCACCTCTACCGGTACGGGCGGGATCTATCTGGGCTGGCAGTCGGGTACGGGAACGCCGACCCTTGCCGCCGGTAAGACGATCCTGGTAGGCTCTGCGGGTTTCAGCGCGGGGTTCCTGTATTTGAATACTTTTACTCAACAAGGGAATGCGGCGATGAACCTGTCTTTTACGGGATCGAATACCTATCTCGCTTTTGCCCGGAATTCAGTCATCGGCGGTAATTTGACCACCAGTACGCCGGATATTTATTTCAATGGCTGTACTTTCAA
>PMUF01000389.1 GCA_003167015.1 Chitinophagaceae bacterium
TTACCCTGACCGGCGCAGCCCACTCCTTTCTGTAATTAGCGCCCATCAGGAATCGTTTAAACCCACCAGCCAAAAAATAAGGGGCAGGCGTCACCGTCACAGAATCCGGGAAGGTACGCGCAAGGGCCAACGTATCGTGCACCGGCGGCGGCAACGGCGGCAACCCCGTGACATACGCCGTCTGGTCCAGGTCCTTCGCATTCACCGTATAGAATTTGATCGTCGACCGGCCGCTCTCACACTGCTCGATCACCGCAAATCCCTGATCCTCCCGGGCGAATAAAGAATGGTCCCCCATCTTTACCCGCGTCGTCTTCGACCCTGCCCCACTGACGATATAATAGACACCGTCCTGCTCCAACAGTTGAAGCGTATGCTCATGACCCGCTACATGCACAATGTTCGGATGCCCTTTGATCACCTCCCCTACCTGCTGCCGCAGATCTTTATACCGCGGATTCCGCGTATCCTGCACATTGCCGAAGACACCCCTGACCAGCGGGTAGATCGATCCGATCACCGGCAGGGGAATATACAACCCCGACCGCCAGTCGGTCAGAGGAAAGATATGCTGCTTGAGGGTATAATATCCACCGTATTCCCCATGCGTATAGAAGGGATGATGCATGGCCAGCACGATCAATTTGTCAGGATAGGTGCTGACAATATCTTTCAGGCCATCGACGATGGCCTTTTCATCCCGGCAATCACACGCCGACCGTGCTCCGGGCCGGTCGTCCTCCTGCTGCAACCACCACTCGCTGTCCATAAAGACCAGCACCATTTTGTCCCCGACAGGTACGGCTACCGGTCCCGGACAACCGCCCTTCGGCAATAGCTCTACATTGGCCATCCCCGTCGAATCCAGGTAGGTTT
Organism: Chitinophagaceae bacterium; assembly: GCA_003167015.1. GTDB lineage: Bacteria > Bacteroidota > Bacteroidia > Chitinophagales > Chitinophagaceae > Puia. Next base: position 877 of record PMUF01000389.1, read on the forward strand.
CCTCATTCCTCAGCTGCTGCCAGCCGCCGGAACGCCCATTCCGCCAGTCATGGTCCCCGGGGACAAAAAAGGCTTTCGCTTTTTTACCCGCCACGACGGACACCTCGTCTTCCAGGATTTGCATGGCCTCTTCCCTGCCGGCGCCCCCTTCCGGCGGCATGCCGCCAGGATAAATATTGTCGCCGAGATAGATCAGGATATTAGTCGTGTCGTTCCAGTCCACCCGCTGGCGCAGCCAGTCACACACCGGCTGATGCCCGTCCATCAATGCACCCGCATCCCCTACCAGGAACAACCGCCGAACCACCGGGTCTTGTGCCCCGGCCACCCGACCGGTCCCACCAATTCCCTCGCCGGGGCCGCCCTGTCCATACGCCATCTGCAGCATCAGGATCAGCAATATCCCCGGCACGACAGCCGACATTATTTTTCTCATTTCGCCAGGTTAGGTTTCGTTATGGTTGATAGGCAAATACCAGCACATTCGCATTGCCTTGTCCACCTTCATTGGAAATATACATGTTGCCCTGCTTGTCGAACGCCAGCCCCTCCGGCTGCTTGAACAGCACGGGATTCAACGAATAGATATTCTTCAGCTGCCACCGGTCATCCAGCACCAGCAAAGCTTTATTGACACTGCTGACGATATACCATTCTTTCGTCAACGGATGCCGCGCCAGGCAGGAAGGATGGAATTTGACATTCCGGTGAATGCTCGTCAGCTTGTCCTCCGGCACCTCCACCTTAAAATGTTGCGTGATCGCCAGCGCCCCGTCCGCTCCATATTGCAGCACATACCCCGACACCTCCTTTTTCTGGTCGTCATCCGCGCAGTTCTTACACAAGGCAATCAGCTTGCCGCCCTCATCCCCATACAATCCTTCATATTCCCCCTGTGGCAGGATATGTTCATAGGCGTGCACCGACTTCGACAGCCCCTCGCCCCCATCCTTCGAAGCCCTTGCATTACGCACCGCTTCGACCGGGAAAACGAAAAGGCTCCCATCACTGCGTAACACCACGAACTCTTTATCGTTCAGCACGGTTACATCTTCATAGTCTCCGTGCTTGCCAAACTTGTGGTATGGAAATCGGCCACTGCCCAAATGAAAGTTATACAGCTTGCCCGTCTCATCCTCTATCGCATACATCGTATCGGCATCGCCCTTCAAAAAAGTAATGCCCGAGATCTCTCGCAATGATTCACTCAGCACAAATTTCCTGGGCTCCGCCAAATGATACCCCGGCGGACCCGGCACAGCCGGAGCCACGTGCGGCGCAGCTTGCCGGGAAGAAGCCTCCCGGCACCCGCCACAAACGGCTAACATCCATAACAGCCAATACATACGCATACTATTTGAATTCATCCTTTCATTTCAGCCATCCTGCCTGTCACCTCGGTTCCCGTCGCCCCACCCTNNACCCCCACTCTCAACGCCCTTAACCCGCTCACCCCCTGCAATTCCTCCAGCTCCAGGTACTCCACCTGCTGCTTCAGCAACTTCTTTTCCTGCAAGTATTTGATATAGCCCGCATATTCTTCCGCCTCCTTATCATTGAAATAAATGATCGAGATCGTCCCCGGCTGCGTTAGCCGCTCGTTCGTTTCCCGCACATGCACCTTGTCGATCCGCTTCTTGACCACCTGGTACCGGATATTGTACCCCCCTTCCACATCGAAACGCCTTTCATCTTTTCTGAAGCTTATGTCTATCGACATCGTATGCACGAAAATCAACTGTGTCGTCATCAACGGATCGGGCATCTGCGGTAATAACGCACTGGTCAGCCTCGCTATCGTGATCATGCTGTTCAGCTGCCACAGCCGCAGATTATGCAGATACAGGATGTCAAACGGCCTGTCTGGCGCAATCGACTGCCCCGTATAGATGTCGTACTCCACCCCATCCGTTCTGAATTTCTCGAAATAGCAGGGATAGGATCGCTGTAACTCTTCGGTCGCCTCTTCCAGGTGTTGGTTGATGGTTTGATTGATGAGCTGTATCGACCGCTCCAGATCCCGCCGGTTCCGGAAGGCAATGCCTTCCTCCGGATCAATGGCCTTTTGGTAAGGCGCCAGCAACCCGGCCATACCAGGTCTGCTACGTCCGAAATGCTCCAGGAAGACTTCTGCCTCTTCGGATAGAAAGGTATTGAGATTCAGCTCATCCGCCGTCGTCATCCCTCCTTCCAGCGCCCGCTGCCATTGGTGACAATGATAGATCATCTCCTCCAGCAGCTCCAGCTTCACTGCCTCGTACAAAGCCTCCAGGGTATGGGTCAGGATTTCGAACTGCGTTTGCAGGTCCCGTCGCAACGCATCGTTCCGCCCGATCGTGGAATTGCGGATGTCGATGGCGCCATACAAAGGATAGACTTCCTTAAAATAAATCGTCCCGACAGCCGGTGATTCGCCCATCCGCCGCTGCTGCTCGAACTGCCAGGCCGCCTCGTTGAACTTCCATTCCACCGCCGGTTGCAGCGAAGTGAAATTCTCTTTGATGATCGCTTTGATCCGGTCGTCGAATTCATCGCTCGCCCGCTGTAATAATTGCGCCAGCAGGGGAATGACGGCATCCAGCCGCGATATGAATGCGGAGTCCGGTATCCCGGCCTTTGGCGAAGAGATTTCCAGCACCCCCGCCAACCGGTTATTATAAAAGACAGGCATCAGCCCATAGCCCCGTATCCCCGCCCGCCGCAATGCCCCCAGGAAAAAAGGCTCGCCCTCCTGGTAGTCCGGCAATGTCTCATACAAGATCATCCGCGGCTCCCGGATATAATTTTCGACCAGGTCCATGTAGTTTGCCTCTTGCTGCGACTCACTTTCCGCAGCTGCCCCCAGCACGCTATGATGACAGCTCTCGCCGGAAAAGACAGGCCGCCCGTTGACTTTCAGAAAAGGCATCATCCCGAAATCGACATCTTTCGTGCCGCCCAGGATCTGCAGGCACTTCATCACCTCATCATGAATAGACCCGGGATCACAGTGCGCGGGATCCAGGATCAGCGACTTGATATTGTTGATCACATAAGCCGTCGTCACATCCGTCACCGTAACGGCGGTAATGCCCTGGAACCGGAAGTTCGTTATCGGCAGATGCCCCGTCAGCCAGGTGATGATCTCGGGCACCGGCCGGTGAGATGGAAATTGCTGCCAATCAACTACCGACAGCTGCCCCTTGGGCACCACTTCAACGAACCGCGTATCGATATTCAGCCGGTAAAACCTCGGCAACCCCGTCCGCTCATTCGTCCACGAACGGATCAGGCTGTTGTCGCCGGCAGAAAAGGAAAGGTTATACAATTGCGACAGGATCACCGAATAGATCACCTCCAGGTTCAGCTTCCTGCGTTCCCTATCCTCCTTGTCGATCATGCTCGCCCTGACCTCCCCCGTGACAGGGTCCAGCAACAGATCGTAAAAGGCATTGGTGCCATAGACGATCGACGGCCGCATCGGGATCGACAACGCCCACAAATTGTCCCGCTCGTCGGCAATCGCCGGGAAAATACTGGAATACATCAGTTCCATCAGGTCCCCGTAGTTCTGCATCTCTTCCGGCTCCAGCAGGTCCTTGCCTTGCAACCGCTCTTCAAAGTGATGGATCAGGAAATCGAAATACCGCACCTTCTGCGTCTTCTCATGCTGCCTCCGTTCCTTCAGGAACCGGATGAAGGCCCGAAAAGACAACCGTGTGTCGAGCTGACTGCCCCCCTCCAGGTCTTTTATCAGATGTACGATGGAATTCTTCATAACGAGAAGTCAATAAGGTGAATAGCTTATTTTTGCGGATAGACCAGCGCAGCAATCAAAAAGGAAATCACCGACGCGATCAGCCCGTACATGAACACGTTGTAGGACAACCGCAGCCATCGGTATTTTTTGCCCAATGCAATCCCCTGGTAATAGACATCCCGGATAAGGCTCCCGTAAAGGAAATCCCGGTCTTCCAGCAGTTGCAGCATCCCTCCGGCATATTCTTCCAGGCTCATCAGGTAAAAATTACCGAAGAACAACAGGTTAACCTTCTTCTCCTCAAGGTCCGCCTGCGTAAACTTACCAGGCGGAATATGCGGCCGGGTCGCCAGGATGGAAAAAATAATGGTTACCAGATTGACAGTGAGTAAAATGACGGCCGGAATGGCCAGGTTGGTATGATCTTCGATCTTTCGAAGCAACAGGCTCAACAGGACAGAAATGATAATGGAGTTGACCTGGATAAGGATATGCGCCTTGCTATCAGCTTGTGAGCTCAGACGTTGATTATTATTGGAGGTGATCCGGAAGACCGTATCGATGCCCCGGCCCGGATCTTTTTTCTTGACTTTCTTCCCTTTTTCCGCCGCCGGAGGGTCCTCCTGCCCATCTTCTGCCAGTAAGTGTTTCCGCACCAGCTTCTCCACCGGATCGGCAGATTGCCTTCCCTCATGCCGCTCTTCCCCCCTGGGCCGCCCCTCTCCTCCCTGGCCCCCCGTACCCGCTTGCCCCCCTCCTGCCCCACCGGCTGTGGTCATCCCGCTGCCTGCCTCGTGCCTGCCGGCATTCACCCCACCCGCCGGCTCGACCTTCCCCCCGGCTTCGTGCCGCTCATGCGTCTCCTCCTTATGCCTCAGTTGCGCCAGGTTCTCCTGCTGCTTGTCACCCAACAACAACCGGCAGTAATCGGTATAATATTGATGTCCCTCCAGCAGCCGGATCGCGGACTTACGCCAATCCTCCTTACTGATCTTTTCATGCCGCACCGCCTCCGCCTCCTTTCTCATCAGCTTGTTCCGCTCCTCGAAATCATTAGTCCCCAAATGGA
>PMUF01000256.1 GCA_003167015.1 Chitinophagaceae bacterium
AAAGGATACTCAGCAGTTCCTTATCATCGAGTAAGGCGGGTTCTTCATCATGCCAGGCAGCCTGGCCATTGGAGCCATTGGCATGACCGTTACCACCTGATTTCTTTCGCTGGACCGGATTTTTTAAGGCATGGCCATTGCCTGTAGCTCTCCCGGAGGCAGTGGCCTTTTTTTTGATCGCTTTGGAAAGTCCCATAGTGAACTTTTTCTTTATTAATTAGGTAAATTTAGCAGAATTTTGTTCCAAATCGTTAACAAACAGTTAGCTGCCGGTCGGGATATAGCACAAGTCCCGAGCCACATATTTGGCAAGGTTCTAGTATAACAGTTTGGGCAGAAAAAATACCGTGCGAGACCCTGCCCGGTACGTTTGCTTAAATATACAACAGCCTGGCCTTATCGACCATTAGAACAATTAATTTATTAATGCATGAAGAGCAATTCCCGGCTTATCTTTATTGTGGACGACGATCCGGACGACAGGCAGATCATTTTGGATGCTTTCCTGGAAAAAAGCCCGCAGATCGACTATGTTTTTATTGAAAATGCTGAAATCCTGCTCCAAAGCCTATATTCGGAAGACGCAGAATTTCCGGCCCTGATCCTGCTGGACCTCAACATGCCCGGCATGCTGGGACTGCAGGCCCTGAAAGAGATCCGGAATAACAAAAAATTCAGCCAGATCCCGGTCATTGTTCTGACGACGTCCACCTTACACCAGGACCGGAGGGCCTCATACGAACTGGGGGCGAGCTGTTTCGTGCGTAAGCCCGATTCCTTCGGGGAACTCGTCGATATTACCGGTTCCATCGTTAAACTTTGGTTACACGAAGACCCGGCCCCCACGGAAAAAAATTGATTCACGGGAAAAGTGTGGATTTTTTTCCACACTTTTATGTTGCCTGGCTGGTTTCCGGCTCCATGTATCCGTTCATCTCCGCAGATTGTCCGGACGTCAACAAAATTTTCCCCCGACTTCCGATATCGTAACTTACGATCCTAACCGTAATGAATGAAAAAATTCTTCTGGAAATACCTTTTCCCGCCTATTTATGGGTTAGTTTTTTATACCATCCTAAGGCTGGTGTCGGACCTGACTATCGAGGAAAAATTCTGGGAAAGAAGGCTGCGGCAGAATGTTGCCGAAGTAGCGGTCGTGATCTTATTCTCTTATGCCATGGTAAGGGTACCCGTATATTTCAACTGCAAATTCAGCAAAGGGAACCGGCGGCAGCAGGGCAACGCGGTATTCCTTGAATTCGGGCAGGTTTTTCTGACAGCTATCGTACTTGCGACAGTGGGTAGTTCCATCGCTCATGTACTGGCCAATGATTATCCCATCGGCATCGACGACCTGGTGATCGTCAATACGCTGATGTCGCTGTTTATGTTGTTGCATTACGCCATCCTGCGGGGCAACAGCTTTATCAAAGCCTATGTCGAGCAGAAGGTACTCGTGGAAAAGATCAGGAACGACCAGTTGCTGACGGAACTGAAATTCCTCAAGGCCCAATATCACCCGCACTTCCTGTTCAATGCCCTGAATACGATCTATTTTCAAATGGACGAAAATGTAATGGCCGCCAAGCAGAGCGTGGAGAAATTTTCCGAGCTCCTGCGTTACCAGCTCTATGACCAGCAGCAGACGGTATCGGTAAGCCAGGAGATGCGCTACCTGGCCAATTTTATCCAGCTGCAGCAGACGAGGGCGTCGGAAAAATTAAGACTGACCGTCCATTTCGATCAAAACCTCGATGGCCAGCAGGTGTACCCGCTGCTGTTCCTTCCGTTGGTGGAGAACGCCTTTAAGTATGTCGGGGGGGATTACCAGGTCAGCATTGACGCGGGCCTGCAGGGTTCCACGATCCGGCTGGAAGTGGAAAATGGCGTCCCTGCGGAAATACCACTGAAAAAAGAAAAGGGAATCGGGCTCGAAAACCTGAAAAGACGGCTCGAATTGTTGTACCCCGACAAACATACTTTAACGGCGCAGAAAAAAGAAAATACTTTTGTGGCCGTGCTGACTATCGAATACAAATGACTATGCAGGGAAAAATAAAATGTATCATTACCGACGACGAGCCTTTTGCCCGCAAGGGACTGCAAGGGTATGTCAGCCAGATCGATTTCCTCGACCTGAAAGGGGTTTGCGAAAATGCGGTCGAACTGAATTCCCTGCTGAAAAAAGAACCGGTGGATCTCCTGTTCCTCGACATCGAAATGCCCTATATGACCGGCATCGATTTCCTGCGGCATTTTCCCGGCGCACCCAAGGTCATCTTTACCACTGCCTATGAAAAATATGCCTTACAGGGATTCGAGCTCGAGGTGCTGGACTACCTCCTGAAGCCTATCCCTTTCGAACGTTTTCTTCGGGCAGCCAATAAGGCCTTCGACTATTTCCGCGGACAGCAGTCGCCCGGTGCGGCGGAGGACCACATCTTCGTCAAAGCCGATTCCAAACTGGAGAAGATCCCCTTTGCCGATATCCTTTTCGCCGAAGCCCTGGAAAACTATGTCGCCATCTACCTGCCCGGAAAAAAGATCATTACGCACCTGACCTTAAAAATGCTCCAGGAAAAGCTGCCGGCCTCTTCTTTCATTCAGCCGCATAAATCTTATCTCATCGCCATCGGCAAGATCGATTCTATCGAGGGTAATATCCTGCATATCGATCAGTACCAGGTCCCCATCAGCAAATACCAGAAGGAGGAGGTCATGGAGAAGATCGTCAACAGCAAGTTGCTCAAGCGGTAAGTCCGGCCATTTGCCGATCTCCGAAGCCCATTGGGCGATCCTCGCGGGCCTTTTGCCGATTCCCGCAGGGGGCATCCTATTTGCAACACTACCTTTGTAGTAAATCAGGTAGTTATGAAAAAGTTAATTTTTTTCGCCCTGATCTCCTGCAGCCTGCTGGCTGCAGCTCAGACCTTCGGCCAATCGTCCATGGATAACAATAGCCCGGTGCTCCTCAGCCCGGCCGATCACTCCGCCTTTGTCGCTTATGCAGAAAACAATATTGTGATCATGCGATGGGCAACGGGCAATGAAAAAGAAGTCGACCATTATGTCATCGAGCATTCCGTCGATAGTGTCCACTTCGATCCCCTGCACCAGGTTGTATCGAAAAGCGCGATCGATATGGACAGTTCTTACCAGGATGCAGACCCGTACCCTATATCTCCGGTCAATTATTACCGGCTGGTCACCGTGAACAGCGACGGCATATCGGAATATTCTCCCGCTGTCAGGGTCGATGTCAACACGGCCAGGACGCCGGTGCTGGAACCTTCCGTCATACACATGGGCAGCACCTTACGGCTGGACCCCTATACGGATCAGCTTTATCAGATCGATTTCTTTACCGCCAACGGACAGCTGGTCAAAGCTTACACAGTCAACAGCTCTTCTTTTACCATCAATACCACCGGGTGGCCCGTGGGGATGTATTTTTATCGCATTTCGGGTGAGCATCAGCCGCTGGTAACGGCAGGGAAGATACTGGTTATATAAAGCGGTGTATATTTGCGGCACTAACAATGGAATGTTTATGGCTGCTGCAAACATCACCCCTTTCATCGAAACCGGCGATCTTGGTCTGCTCAAGGGCCGCCAGGTATACCTGGAATTTCTGACCCCGGCGCATCGTGAGATCCTGCGGCCATTGGCCCGGGACGAACGGATATGGGAATTCACCAAGACCTTGCTCATCACGGAGACGTATGACCGTCAATTCGACGAATATTTCGACCAGGCTTTGTCCTTTGCGGCACGCGGCGATCAGGCCTTTGCGATCGTCGCCACGGACGGCCGGGTGATAGGGATGACACGCGCCTACGATATCGACCGCAAGGTGAAGAAGGTGACCATCGGCCATACCTGGTATGTCCCGAAAGTCTGGGGTAAGGCCCATAACAAGGAATGCAAGCTATTGCTGCTGCAATATATTTTCGATACTCTCGGCTTTGCACGGGTGGATTTCAAGGTGGCCGGTCAGAATCTGCGGTCGCAAAAAGCGGTGGCGAAGATCGGCGGGGTGAAGGAGGGGGTTCTTCGGCGTTTTGCGCTGCGCAATGATGGGTCGCCTGCTGATACCGTTATCTTTAGCATGCTGGATGACGAATGGCCGGAAAATAAACGGCGCTTACAGGAAATGGTGGCTACGCGCTAAAGTTTCTTTTTCATGCTCCAATCGTTCTGCGGATCCCGGCCCAGCAAAAAGATATGCTGCCCGAATCGCTCAAAGCCGATCCTTTCATAGAACCCGATCGCCCGCTGATTGTGCTCCCAGACACAAAGCCAGATCCATTCTTTCCCTTTTCGGCGCCCGGCGTCCAGGCAGGCTTCCATCAGCGCCTTGCCGACTCCTTTCCCGATCATCTGCTGTTCGCAATAAATACGGGAAATCTCGATGGCGGAAGTCCCCGCCAGGTCGCGCGGTAATTCCTGCCCATCATATAGTCGGGCGTAACCCACCGGCTCCGAATCCAGCCACGCCAGCAGAAAGGTGTTGCGGGGGGCGCTTACCTCCGCTATAAGCTGTTCGCGCGTAAACTGTACTCCCAGGAACTGCTCCATGTTCTCCGCCGTATTGTGGGGAGCAAATGTATCGTAAAAGGTACGTCGACTCATGTCGGCAATGAGCGGGGCCTCTGCCGCCCCGGCTACGCTAATTCGGATACTAACATCTTGCATAAGAATGCAAGTTATAAAAAACTATTTTCTTCCCCGGTATAGCCACCGCAACAGGGAAGGCAGCACGATCAGCAGCAGGGGCAATGCGATGACGAATCCGCCAATGACGGCAATCGCCAGGGGTTGATGCAGCTGCGCTCCCGTCCCTATCCCCAGGGCCAGGGGCAGCAAGGCGATGATCGCCCCCAGGGCAGTCATGAGCTTGGGCCGGAGGCGCGTCGAGATCGCATAAATGATGGCTTCATCGACGGACAGGCTGGCCAGGGAATCCCGGAACTGCAGGAACGTGAAAATGGCGTTTTCACCGATGATTCCTACGATCATGATCAGCCCGGTATAGCTGCCGACATTGAGTGCCGTATGGGTAAGATAGAGCGCCAGGTAGCTGCCGGAGATTCCGCATACGGCGACCAGCAGGATCACGAGGGCCACGGCAAAGCTCCGGTACAGGAACAGGATGACGCCAAAGACCAGCAGGCTGGCGGTGATCAGGATGATCAGGAGTTCGTGAAAGGATTGTTGCTGGTCGGCATACGCTCCACCATATTCTATATGGTATCCCTGGGGCAGCACTACCTTCGATCCGACCTCTCCCTGTATATCTTTGATCACACCACCCAGATCCCGGCCTTCCAACCTGCCTGTAACCACTCCCATGGATTGCAGGTTTTCGCGCTGGATCTCTGCATCTCCGGTCTTGACGGTTACCGTCGCCAGGTCCGTAATAGGTCGTAACTGTCCACCGGGCATGAATATCTGCATATTGGTGATCTCCTCCACGCTACGGACCCGGCTGCCCGGCTCAACCATGCGGATATTGGTCATTTGCTCTTTTTCCGGCAGGGTCCCGACGATATTGCCTTCGAGGGAAGTCTGCAGCTGGTATTGCAGGTTGGCGGGCGTCAGTCCGAATTGTGCCAGCCGGGCATAGTTGGGCTCTATGCTGACGGAGGGCCCCGCGATCACTATACCATCGAATACATCGGCAGTACCCTCGATTTTACCCACTATACCTGCGACCTGCCGGGATAAGTTCTTCAGCGTTTCCTGATCGTTGCCGAATATCTTGATTTCAATGGGCTGCACCGAAGTCATGAGATCCCCCAGCATGTCCCCGATAACCTGGCCAAAGTCTATCCGCAAGGCAGGCTGGGTAGCTTCGATCTTCTTGCGCAGGTCTTCTATCACATCGTCGGTGGTCTTGTTGCGATCTTTCTTTAACTGAATAAGATAGTCCCCCCTGTTGGGCTCGGTAATGAAGAAACCCATTTCCGTTCCCGTTCGTCGCGAATAAGCCTCCACTTCGGGGGTTTGAACGATGATCTTTTCCACCTCCTGCAACATCCGGTCCGTCTCCTGCAGGGATGTGCCCGGCGGAGAGTTGTAATCCAGCACGATGCTGCCTTCATCCATCTCGGGAAGGAACCCCGTCTCCAGCTGTGGTACGATCCATACAGTCAGCCATGCCAGGCCGCCGATCAAAATAACGCTCAGCCATGGGCGGCGGATGAAAAAGGCGACCCAGCGCTGGTTTCTGACATTATGCGGTTTGATCGTCCGGGCTGTTTTCCGGCGCGGGCTCAACAGCAGGTAGACGACGGGCAGCCCGATCCAGGTGACGAAAAAGCTACAGACAAGCGTAATGATCATGGTATTGGTCATTACCTTGAAATAGGCGCCTGCCACTCCGCTCATCAATATAAAAGGAACGAATATGACGATGGTGCTGATGGAAGATCCCAGCATGGCGGGAAAAAGATAACGGATGGCTTTTTGCACCAGTGTGGTGGAAGGTTCATCGGGATGTTCCTCATGCGTCCGGTGAATCTGCTCCACGACGACGATCGCATCGTCGATGATCAGTCCGAGTCCCGCCGCAATGGCTCCCAGCGTCATGATATTGAAAGTATAACCGATCGCGTATAACACGATCAATGTAAGGGACAGCGTGACCGGAATAGTGATCAGTATGGTCGTGCTGGCCTTTAGCGACCGCAGGAACAGGATCGCGACGAAAATGGCCAGAGCCAAACCGATCCAGAGGCTGTCGGTGACACTCTTTACGGAGGTATTGACAAAATCGGCCTGAATATAATAGGGCTCCATTTTTACCCCTTTGGGCAGGATCTTCTTCAGCTCGTCGATCTTGCTTTCCATAGCCGTCGACAATGACACAAGGTTCGCGTTGGGCTGCTTGATGACGGCGATCAGGATGGCTTCTTTTCCGTTGGCGTTGATCTTCGTATACTCTATGGCCTCTTTTACATCTATAGCGGCAAGGTCTTTCAGCAGGATGATCCGTTTGCCGGTATTCCGGACGACGATATTGCCGATATCCTCTTTGGTATGTACGGTCGCATCGGTCACCGTCAGGTAGAGGAAATGAAAGTCGGACAGATAGCCATTGGACTTGATAAAACCGGTCTGGCCGATGGCGGAGCTCAGCATATCCGGCGTGATGGACAGCGTGCTCATCTTTTGCACGTCAAGGGTGATCCAGTATTCTTTCGTTTTGCCCCCGATAACGCGGACTTCCGATACGCCGCTGACCTGGGAAAGAAAAGGCTTGATGGTATAATTGGCCAGCTGTTTGAGCTCTATGGGCGACAATTGGTGACTTTCCAGGGTATACCCCATGACCGGAAGGATGGCGGGGTTCATCTTTTCGACGGTGATCTGCGTCTCGGGCGGAAGATCGTTTTTAATCTCGTTGATCCGCGACTCTATCCGTTGCTGACTGAGATCGATATTGGCATCCCAATCCATAAAGGCCGAGATCTCGCAGCTTCCGCGGCTGGTCGTACTGCGGACATATTGGAGACCGGGCACCTGCTTGATGGCGTTCTCCAGCGGTTTGGTGACGGTGATCATCATTTTACTGACAGGCTGAAGCCCGGCATCGGCGATGACCTTGATCTTGGGAAACGTGATTTCCGGGAAAAGGGAAGTTTGCAGCCTGCTATAGGCAAACATGCCGCCCATGAGGATGATCACGAGGGTGACTGTCAGCGGATTCTTGTAGTTAACGAAAAAGTTTTTCAAGGCAAATGCTTTAATTGTTGGCCTCCACTTTCACTTTTGCCGTGTCGGGCAGTCCATAGTTCCCTGTTACCAGGATCTTATCGCCGGGAGCAAATACCGGCGACAGCACTTCCACGCGATCCGACGTTTCGATCCCTTTCTTTACCGGCACTTTGACGGCGGTGGCGCTGTCGATGAGTTTCATGACCCAGAAGTCGGTCTCCGTCTCATCGGTGAGCAGCGCGGCCTTGGGCAGGGACTGGGCGCTGGGCCTGGAAGTTCGCAAAATGCGTACTTTGGCGATAAGGTTTTCCGGGATGGCGGCTCCGGTGTTCACCCGGATCACGATGTTCTGCGTCTGGGAGGCGGAATCTACGCTGGGCATGACGGCGCCTATTGCTCCCGTCAGCCTGGTTCCATCGGGCAGGATCAGCGAGACGGTCTTTTTACCCAACACCGCCGGACGCAATTCATATGGAAGGTTCAGCAGGAAAACAAAGCTGTTGCGGTCACTGATCACAGCCAGCTGTTCTCCGTCCTGCACATAGTCCCCGGACTGATGGTCGAGCTGGGTGATATAGCCATGCTGTCCCGCCCGGATCGTATTGACCCCCGAGAACCGCAGGGTGGAATCCAGCTGCCGGATGGCATTGCCTATGCTTTGCGCTTCCTTGGTCTTCAATGTGAACAGGGTCTGCCCCGACTCTACATATTTACCGGGATAGACATCCGCAGACTGAAGATAGCCGTTGGCGTTAGCCTTGACATAACTCTTCTGCAGGAAAGCCGACACTGCGTTAAGCTCGATGGAATCGTTGAGCGCCGAATGGCGTACCGTCGTCACCGTCACCGGGGTGCCGGCATTGGCGGAATCGGCGGCGTCAGCCGCGGTGGCGGCATCCTTTGAGCCCGCTGCGGCGGCGGTATCTTTCCCTGCGGCGGCATCACCCTTGTCGGAGGCGGTGCGGGACCCGCAGGCAGCCACCAGGCAGAGAAACGGTATCAGGAGGAGTTTATTCATCGAGTCCAATAGTTGATTTGATTGATGATCTGCAAACGGGTAATATTATTCTGCGTCAGCAGGTTCTTTGCATTGAGATAATTGTTAAGGGCCAGGATGTAGTCCGCGATCTTAGCATCGCCTGTCTCTAACAGTTTGCCGTTGACCTCTATCAGCGTCTGCGAATAGCGGACCTGCTCGTTGATCTGACCGATCAGGTCTTCTGTCGCCTTTAACTGCTGTGAAAGCTGGGCAATCTGCTGGCTGTACTGCCGGGTGAAAAAATCCTTATAGCCCGAGCGCGTGCGTTCCCGGATATCCAGCTTACTGTATTGCATTTTCCGCTGATGACCGTCATAGATGGGTACCGACAGCATGATACCAAAGCTGACGCCAAAGTTCTTGTAGGGCTCATACATCAGCGAAGACGAATATCCGGCGTCTGCATACAGGTTGGCCTTCGGCCGGTAGCTGAAGTCGATCAGCGACCGGCTGTTGCGAAGGGTCAGGCTGTCGAGATGGAACTGGCGGAAAAAAATGGATTGGGTGATATCGGGCAGCGTCTGCAGTTCGATGCCCGGGGCCCGGAGGGCGGTCGCGGCAGTATCGACGATTCCGCACAGGTAATTCAACGTGCCGTGGTCATTCCGGTACTGGATCGTCAACTCCTGCAGCAGCAGGGCTTCCTGTTTGAATGTGACGAGAAAGGCCAGGTAATCAGTCTGGCGATAGACATTTTTTTCGGTCAGGTCTTTCAGCAACGTAGATTCTTTTTGCAGCAGGTCATAGATGTCCCGGTTGAAGGTCAATTGCTGCAGGTCTCCATAAGTAATAATATACTGTTCGGTGATGCTCTTTTTCAAATCCTGCTCAGACAATTTGGCGCTGTTGTCCCGTCCCTGGTTCTGCAACCGGATCGTCTCATATTGGGCGTCGAGGTGTTGCCGTCCGACCAGGGTCTGGGTGACGGCCGCGACGGTGGTAAAGTTGCCGCCGTTGCTGATGGCCTGGTCATAGCCCCAGCCATGGACCGTGGGCGCATAGATATTGGTGCTGTTGCCATTGACCTGGGGCCGGTAGCTGGCCCTGACGAGCTGGCTGTCCACCTCTCCTATCAGCACCTGGTTGTGGTAATCCTTCAGCAGCGGACTGTTTTGCAAAGCCTGACCGAGATAAAAGTCGAGGTCGGTCACGGCTGTGTCGGCGGGCGCCTGAGCGGGTGATTGGGCATGCGCCTCTATTCCTACTATCAGTAGGAGCAATAATATAATAGGAAATGCAAATAACTTGTTTAGAAACATACGCTTGGGTTAGCCCTGACAGCAGGCGGGCACAAACTTATGGCCACATTTTGTCGACATTCTGTAGGAACGCCGGAGGCGGTCCGGCCGAAGGCCCATCATTAGATCAGGAGCCCGCTTCAGCGGGCCGCGGGAGGGGGACTGTCATCGTCGGGAGCCAGCTGATGGCAAAGCCGTCAGCGGCCTATGGTCTAGACCCCGCAAACCCAATATCCACCGTATGCATCTGGTTGGCGTAAGTGTAGGACAGGGAAAAATGGTAATTATCGCAGATCTGGCGGACGATAGCCAGGCCCAGGCCGGTCCCGCCGGAATGGGCGCCTTTCACGAAGCGGTCGAAGATGGTGTTGGGATCGAAGGAAAGGGCCGGCCCGGAATTGCACACCCGAAGCCCGGTTTCCCGCAGGCGGATCGTCAGTTCTCCACCCTCCTGGTTGTGACGGATAGCGTTCAGCAGCAGGTTGTTCAGCAGAATGTCGGCCAGATAGCCGTTGATGGGCAGATGGAGGCGGTCGAGGTCCCTATGCACGACCAGGTGGCGGCTCCGGAGGGGGTCTTCGAGTTGGACCAGCTTTTCTTCGATGAGCGGGGCCATGTCGACCGGTTCGGTATGATCGAATTGATGGTTCTCGATCTTGGTCAGCAGCAGGAGGGATTGATTGAGCTGACGCAGGCGGCCGATCGCATCGTACATGGCCTGGATATGCCGATGGTGTTGCGCCCCCAATTCGGGGTCCTGTATCAGCAGGTCGAGCCTGGAATTAATGATGGCCAGGGGGGTCTGCATTTCGTGGGAGGCATTGTCGGTGAAATTTTTCAGCATTTCATAATCCTTCTGGATCTGCTGGGTCATTTGCCGGGTGGCTTCATCGAGGCTCCTGAACTCATCGATATCGGTATGGCTGGCCGGCAGCGGGTTGCGGCTGGACAGGTTAAATTGCCGCATGGCGGCGAGGGTTTGGTAGAAGGGCTGCCAGATGCGGCGCAGCAGCAGCCGGTTAGCCAGGAAAAGCGTGCCCAGCAACAGCAGGATCATCCCGGCGGTGATCATCATGATGAGTTCCAGCAGATCCTGCGTCTCCTCTTCCGACTTGCTCACCGAAGCGGTATACCACTGACCTGCGACATTGACCGGAAAGATCAGCTGCCGGTAAGGGTCCCTGTCCCGGTGATGTCTGCCGCGCCGGGATGTTTCGCCAGGCTCCTGCTGAGAAGGGGGGGATATTTCATCGCTTTCCTGCACCGGAGGGCCGGATCTGTCGATGAATGCCCGGGTGACGGCGGCCGGGGCAGGCTGGAAAGAGATCTGCTGATCGCGGTAATTGGCAGGCCGGGGCAGCCGGTTCCTGGTCTGCGCAAAATCCATGATCTCCGCCTCTTCGATCTTCAGGGTATCATCCAACTGATGGACAAGGACATACCGGACGGCAAAATAATAGCCGATACTGCCCAGCAGCAGGGCAAGGATGCTGGCGATAATGTTGATGCGGCTGTATCGGGTGAAAAGTTTCACCCCGCAAAGCTATGGTTAGTAGCCCTTTTTTCCACAAAAAGCGGCAGAATGTGCAAATTTCCCGGGGTGGAAACCTGATTTCTAATAAATTATCCCTACCTTTGCAAGCTCTTTAAAAAGCACTCATGAGATGAGCAGCCGCCGGGAATTTGAAATAGCGTTTGTGGGCCTTAAGGCTGGTATTCATGAGTTTAACTACCGGATTACGGATAGGTTCTTTGAGGCGTACCAGCAGCAGGATTTTCGTCATTGCGATGCCGCAGTTAAGCTATCGCTGGACAAAAAGAACAGCTTCATGCTGTTGAAGTTCGAAATAACCGGCAAGATCGAGATTGATTGCGACCGGTGCGGCAACATGCTGCCACTGGACCTTTGGGATGAGTTCAACATCCTGGTCAAGCTCGTCGAGGACCCGGATATCATGAACCAGCAGGAAGAAGATCCGGATGTATATTATATATCCAAAGGCGAGAGCCATCTGCATCTCTCCGATTGGATCTATGAGTTCATCAACCTCAGCATCCCGATGCAAAGGATGTGCAAACCGGAGGAGATGGGCGGCCCGCACTGCAACAAGGAAGTGCTGGATATGCTGAAGAAGCTGGAGCAGGAGAAAGCGCCATCCGGAAACCCGCTGTGGAAAGGATTGGAGAAATTCAAGAACCTGCCGGACGGAAACAATTGATGAAAGGGCTATTGCCCTTTATATATACTAATTTTGGTTACTTAAAATAGACTGATATGCCAAATCCAAAAAGAAGACATTCCCAGCAACGCAGCGCCAAGAGAAGGACGCATTATAAAGCTGAGAAAGTGACGTTGAGCAAGGACAGCACCACCGGTGAGATACACGTTCGCCATCGCGCCCATACCAGTGAAGGGAAATTGTTTTACAAGGGAAAAGTTGTCGCTGAGACATCTCCGATCAAGTAAGGCGATTACTTTCTCATGAACATCTGTTTAGACATGATGGGAGGAGACTTCTCACCGCTTGAAGCGGTCAGAGGTGTGCAACTATACCTGAAGGAATCTTCGTCTCCTGTGCTGCTGTGGCTGGTTGGAGATGAAAACCAGATCAGGCCGCTATTGCAGGAGCATGCTGTTCCTGCCGAATCCGTCCGCATTGTTCATGCCAGCCAGGTGATCGAAATGAACGAACATCCCACCAGGGCATTAAAAGAAAAACAACAATCCTCGATTGCAATAGGCTTTCAATTACTGGCCAGCGGTAAGACGGATGCCTTTATCAGCGCCGGTAATACCGGGGCCATGCTCGTAGGCGCACTCTATAGCCTCAAGCCTATCGAAGGTATCCAGCGCCCGACCATTTCCACCGTCCTTCCCAAAGAGAACGGCAAAACCGGGGTCCTGTTGGACGTAGGGTTGAATGCCGACTGCAAGCCGGAGAATCTCCATCAATTCGCCATCCTGGGTTCTTTGTATGCCCAGCACATTTTAGGCATTCCCCAGCCCCGCGTCGGACTGCTGAATATCGGTGAGGAAGAAGGCAAGGGCAATATCCTGACCCAGGCTGCTTATCCGTTGTTGAAAGCTGAGTCCCGGATCCATTTTATCGGCAATATCGAAGGTCGTGACCTGCTGATCGACAAGGCCGACGTGATGGTCTGCGAAGGCTTCACCGGAAATGTGATCCTGAAACTGGCCGAATCACTACATGGGATTGCCGGGCGGCAGCATAGCGAGAGCGAATATTTCGACCGTTTCGACTTTGAATATTACGGCGGCACGCCGATCCTGGGCATCACCAAGCCCGTGATCATCGGGCACGGCATCTCCCGGGCCAAATCTTTCCTGAACATGCTGCGGCTGACCCAGAAAATGATCGGGACTGATCTGATG
>PMUF01000362.1 GCA_003167015.1 Chitinophagaceae bacterium
CGATACTAGAAGCGACAGCTTTGGGCGTGGGTTGGGGGAGTACCGGCCGTAGGCCATACGCCGGGCGAAGTGTGCAATACTTACAAATGATGCAGCACCCATTCGACCGATTTCCACAGCGTGCTGCAGCTGGTGATGATCACCAGCGATCCCACGGCAATGAACATGGTTTTGACAGGCAGTTTGCCCACCAGCCGGGCAGCAATGGGCGCTGCGATCATCCCACCGAATATCATGCCGGCGATGTCCATCAGGGGAAGGTTCCTCAGTAGAATAAAAAAGGTGATAGAGCTGGCCAATACGACGAAGAATTCGGCCAGGCAGACGCTGCCGACCACATAACGGGGATTCCTTCTTTTAGAGATCAGGGTGCTCGTGACCAGGGTCCCCCAACCACCGCCGGCGAAAGCGTCCATAAAGCCACCGACCGAGGCCAGCCAGCCGGCCCGCTTCACTTTTTCCCGCGGGTTACGCCGGGCAAAAGCTTTCCGGAAGATATAATAACCCAGGTAGATGGTATAGACGGAAAGGGGAACCCTGACATAGTTGGCATATTGCTGACCGAAATAGGCCAGGGTAGCGCCGAGAATGGCGCCGATGATGCCCGGCACGACGATCGCCCGAAACAATTTCTTGTTGATATTTCCGAACCGGTGGTGGCTGTAGCCGGATACGCCGCTGGAAAAGACCCGGGCCGAATGGACCCGGCTGCTGACGATGGCGGGCGGGACGCCATAGGCCAACAGGAAAGTGGTAGAGATCGTGCCATAGCCCAACCCCATCGACCCGTCCACCATCTGCGCGAGAAAGCCGGCCAGCGTCATGATCAGGAATGCATGCCAGTCGAACTGCCGGGGGAGGCCCCGGAAAAAATCCGCGATACCAGGGAGGGGTATGAGGGAAAAGATTGCATGGCCCAGGATCATGAAAAAGAAGGCGAAAAGGCACCACTTGACCACCCGCTGCCATTTGCTGCCGCCGGGTTTGGGCACCAATTCAGGCTTGTCCTGCTTGGCCACCAGCACGCTGGTCAGTTCATTCAGCCGGCGGACCTTTTCGGTAAAGTCTCCGTTGAGTCCCTTGCGAATAGTCTGCATATCGTCCAGCACTGCATTCATTTCTTCGGGTATCATGCTGCCGATCTCCTCTTTTAACCGTTTGGCGATCGTCGGCGATTTGCCGTTCGTGGATATAGCTATTTTAAGATGTCCTTTCCGGACAACGGAACCGAGGTAAAAGTCACACAGTTCCGGGGTATCGGCCACATTGACCAGCACACCCTTTTCACGGGCTTCCCGCGCTATGGTCGCGCTAATCAATTTATCGTTGACGGCTACGATGACGATGTCGGCATATTCCAGGTCATTGGGGTGGTAGCGGCGCTCCAGCAGCCTGATTCCCGGGTGAGCGGCGGCCAGATCGCGGACCGGCTGCCCGATCTCGGGCGCGACGACGCTGACCTGCGTCGCCGGGGAATTCTGCAGGACGGTCTGTAATTTTTCCAGGCCTATTTTCCCGCCGCCGACGATCAGCAGGCGTAGCTCTTCCAGCTTGACGAAAACGGGGAAGAGGTTATTGCCGCTCCCGGCCTCCGGTATGATACTATCTTTGTCCATCAGTAGTTCCATAAAAATAGCCATTTAATACGAATTTCCCTACTAAACGAGTAGACAATCGGTGACCGGCGCCGGCAGCCCCATACCGATCTAGAATGCCAGCTGCAACTGTGCCTCGAACATATTATTGTTAACAGTCGGGCCCTCCTGGTTCCTCAGGGAATAATAAAGCGACAATTTGGTCCAGACATTGAAAAAATAGTCGAGCCCAAAGTCGTAATAGGTGCTGTTGACATTGCTTTTCGCCATGTCGGAATCATACCAGTCATATCTGAAGAGTGCCTGGAGATGCTTAGGTATCACGAAGTAGGCCGCCTGGCCATACCAGCCCTGGTGGTTGATAGGGTTTGAATCACCTTCCCATCCGCGGATGTATTCTCCTTTTATGTCCAGCCCATCAAGATTCAGGGCCAGTTCGGTGCCCCAGCGGATGCGCCGCTGACTTTTGGTCAGCGAAGAAGTGAAGACATCGACGCCATGGTAATAGGAGCCTCCGAAGCTCAACGCCTTGATCGGATGAAAGATCAACCGGCCATCGATGTCTTTGTACGAATTATTGTCCAGCGAATTGATCCCGGCGCCATTCAGTACCTGCAACGTGTAATCCAGCAGGTGATAGTCTTTGATCCTGATGATACTGCCACCCGCCTGGATGCCGATGTCGCGGCCGTTCTGATTGCCTATAGAATCCACCAGCCCGTTGGCGGCATCTCCTTTGCGGGCGACCAGCGCATTGACGACCTGGGACCTTTCGATAAAATACAGGTTGCGGTCCTGGGTCATATTTTCCTGCGAAAAGGCCACGATCATCTGGCCTGCTTTGAAATTCAGGAAAGTGAACGGCTTATAGACGATATAGGCCTCGACTAAAAAAGGGGAGATCAGCTGGCCCCCGGTAGGCGCCGTGCCGTTGGCGCCGCTCTGGCCGACGAAATCGACCAGCATACGATAGTCGAACTGGGAGGCGAAATGCCCCTGAAAGTCAAGCCTGGCCCTTTTGATGCTGAATCCATCGTAATATTTTCCCGCCAGTTGATGCTCGTAATTCGTATAGACGACCTGGGAATAGCCGCTGAGGCTCACTGAGCGGCCCAGCCGTAACGGGAAAGAATCCGCAGTGGCATCGGTTTGGCGTTGTTTCGTCGCATACTCCCGACGGATGGAATCCGCTTCTCTTTCGGTGATCGTGCCTTTTTTGGTCAGTAAATTCAGAATGTCATCCGTCGTTTGAGCGCGGGCTATTACCGATAGGAAAAGGGAGGCGGTAAGCAGGCTAATGGTGGCAAATCTCATAATCAGTACTGGTTTTTTGGTTTAATTGTTAAAATAAAAGTCTATTAGTTTGATAGAGTATGTGGTCGAAAAAAAAGACCTGATGGTGGTATGCAGCCGGCCATTGTAGTGGCCGGCCATCACCGGTCAGGGCTTATACCAACGCTGGCGTAAGGCAAAATCCCCGAATTTCTCCCCGGTGATCCTTTCTTTCCTGTACAGCCAGAACAAAAGATCGAGCTCCTTGAGGATAGCGGCTTCATCCAGGTTCTCCTTATAGATCCTGTTCAGCCTTGTTCCCTCGTGATCACCGCCGAGATAGAGATTGTAGCGCCCCGACGCTGTCCCGACAAAGCCAATCTCGGCCACATAAGGACGGCCGCAACCATTGGGGCAGCCGGTCATCCTGATGATGATGTTTTCTTCTCCCAGGCCATGCCCGGCCAGCAGCGGTTCGATCTTCCCGATCAGGTCGGGCAGGTAGCGCTGGGCTTCGGCCAGTGCAAGCGGGCAGGTCGGCAGGGCCACGCAGGCGATAGAATTCCTGCGGATGCCGGAGGCGGCCTCCGTATGTTCGGCCACCTTGTACTTTTTCAAGATCTTATCGACGGCGGGTTTATCTTTTTTGCGGATGTCGGCGAGGATCAGGTTCTGGTTGCCGGTGAAACGGAAATTGGCTTTTCCGGTCTGCGCGATTTCGTAGAAGGCCGATTTCAGCGCTACCCGCTCGTCATCCAGCACCCGTCCGCTCTCGATAAAAGGCGTATAATACCAAAGACCCTGGTGGTTTTCCTGCCAGCCGTAGTAGTCTTTTCTGTCGGTGAAGGTATACGGGCGGGCTTCTTCGAGCTCGAATCCTGTCCGTTGAGCCAATTCCTTTTTATACCACTCTATTCCGTATTTATCGATGGTATATTTCAGGCGCGCCAGTTTTCTGTCGCTCCGGTTGCCGTAGTCCCGCTGGATGGTGACGATCTCATAGATGGCGCTGAAAAGCCTGTCGTCGCCGGCCACGAAACCGATGACGGTAGCGAGGCGCGGATAGGTCTCCGCATTGCCATGAGTAGTACCGAGGCCACCACCGATGGCTATATTGAAACCCTGGAACTGGTTGTCATGCGGATCGATGATCGCAATCAGCCCGATGTCGTTGGTGAGGACATCGATATCGTTGTTGGGCGGAATGGCGATGCCGATCTTGAATTTACGCGGCAGATAACGGTCCTGGTAAAGAGGATCTTCTTCTTCTTTTTTGTCGGTTATTTTTTCTTCGTCCAGCCAGATCTCGTAGTACGCTCTGGACCTGGGCAGTAGTAGTTCGCTGATGCGGGCGGCATAGGCATGTATCTTTTCATGTATGTCCGATTGCAGGGGATGGGCGGCGCAGGTCACATTCCGGTTGACATCGCCACAGGCGGCAATGGAGTCCAGGTGCAATTGGTTGAACGACTTCAGGGTAGGCTTGATGTCGGATTTCAGCAATCCGTGGAGCTGGATCGTTTGCCGGGTCGTGATCTTAATCACGCCGGTGGAATGTTCACCGGCAATATGATGGGTGGCGATCCATTGTTCGGGCGTAAGAAAGCCGCCGGGTATCCGAAGCCGGATCATAAAGGAATAGAGCCGTTCCAGTTTCTTTTCCGCCCGCTCTTCGCGCCGGTCCCGGTCGTCCTGCTGGTACATGCCATGGAATTTTACCAGGGATTGATCATCCTCGCTGACGGCGCCGGTGATTTCATCTTTCAAGCCTTCGGCCAGGGTGCCACGGAGGGCATCGCTCTTTAATTTGATCTTTTCGACAGCGGATAGATTGTTTCCATCGCTCATGGCAAATATGGTTGGTAGTTAATAAACATCTTTTGCGAATCGTCCCGTCTCTTTCAGTTCGTCGAGATAGCCGGCGGCCTGCGCAGGGGTCCTGCTGCCTTCTTTCCGGATGATCTCCAGCAGGGTATTCTCCACGTCTACGCTCATAGGTTCTTTGGCGCCGCACAGGTAGAGATGGGCGCCGGACTCCAGCCATTGGAACAGTCCGGCTGCCTGTTGCAGCATCCGGTGCTGCACATATACTTTTTGGGTCTGGTCGCGGGAAAATGCCGTATTGACCCTTGTCAGTACGCCTGTCTGGGCCCAGGCCTGGATCTCAGTCTGATAGAGGAAGTCGGTGGTGAAATGCTGATCTCCGAAGAACAGCCAGTTTTTGCCGGTTGCCCCGATGCTGTCCCTTTCGGCCAGGAACGAGCGGAAGGGCGCGATACCCGTCCCGGGACCGATCATGATGACATCCTTTTCGGGAGCCGGCAGTCTGAACTGGGAATTGCGGTGCACATAGAATTCCAGGGTCTGGCCGGGGACAAGCTGCGAAAGATTGTCCGAGCACAGTCCGTGTTTCGTCTCGCCATTGACGGCAAAAGTATCTTTGGCAACGGTGAGGTGGATCTCGCCGGCATGCGCCTCCGGGGAAGACGAAATGGAATAAAGCCGTGGTGCAATAGGTTCGAGGAGGGAGATGACTTCCAGGAATTGATTGCCGTTCCTGACCGGATAGATCTTCAGCAGGTCCAGCAATCCGATCTTCGTTTGCGGGATCTCCTGGCGGACGATGGCGGCGTATTTTTTTACCACCCGCTCATGCAGGTAGACAACATTCAGCTTTTTCTGCAGCAGGTGGGAAACAGGCCATTCCTCTGTACGATGTACAAGCACCCGGGCCGGATCGACGCCCGAGAGCGCAAGGATGCCATCCACTATCGGAGTCGGATTCGAGGGAACGATCCCGATAGAATCTCCCGGTTGGTAGTCAACATCTACGTCTACTGCGATTTCCAAATGATGTGTTCGTTTGCCCGATCCGCGATCATTGAGATTGATGTTGGTTAATACTGTACCGGAATAGATTGTTTTCCCGCTGTGACGGGGAGTGATAACGGCCTTTCCGGGATCGGCAACGGCTGCACCGGGTGTTGACTGTGGCTTACCGTCTACGGCCAGTTGCTGTAGGACTGTATCGAACCAGTGCCCCGCTTCGGCTTCATAGTCTGTATCACATTTCTGCAGGGAGGCGATGCGTTGCCCGCCTATTTTCTGCAATTGCTGGTCGATGTCTTCTCCGGCCTTGCAGAACAGGGGATAGGCAGTATCGCCCAGCGCCAGCACGCTGTATTTCATCCGGTCGAGCCGGAGACTACCTTCATAAAGGTGATCGTAGAATTTTCTGGCTGCGGCAGGCGGTTCGCCGTCTCCTTGTGTGCTGATAACGGTAAAGAAGTATTCTTCTTTGGGGAGATCGTTCAGCCGATATTGCTCGAGGCCTACCAGTTTGGCATTGATGCCTTTCTTTTTTGCTTTGGCTGCGAATTCATAGGCCAGTTTTTTCGAATTGCCGGTTTCTGTGCCATAGGCGATAGTGATCTTATTGACGCCTGCAGCGGACGCTTCGGCAGGCACTGCGGCAGGCGTCGTCGCGGCGGCAGGGACGGGTACCGGTGTTTCCTGCGTCCGCTGGGCCACCACACCGGCCAGGTAACCGCTGAGCCAGATCAGTTCCTCACGGGAAGCGCCGGCAATCAATTCCTGCATTAATGTCAACTTGGGTGAAGTCAGCATGCTACTTTCTTTTTTGGTGTTGGAATAGCCGGCGGTTGTACCGGGGGAAAGTATAGTTCGCCGTTCCCGGCGGAGGGCAACCATTGGAAGACCGATTGCAGCGCCACCACTTTTCCGATGATGATCAGGCACGGGGAGGCATAGACGCTGCCACCTGCGGCAGCCGGATAAAGATGTACGGGGAAGGTGGTCACCCGTTGCTGTGGTGTCGTCGCTTGTTCGATCACGGCGACCCAGCTGTCTTCCCCGATGCCATACTTTAGCAGCTGTGAGATGAGTTGATCCAGGGGTTCCGAAGACATATAGAACACCAGGGTATCTTCTGTCCTGGCCAGCTCTATCCAGTATGCTTCATCCAGCAGATCCTGCCGGTAGGAAGTCAATAGCCGGACGGCGGTGGCGTATCCTCTTGCCGTCAGTGGAATACCGGCATAAGCGGCGGCACCCAGCGCGGCGGTGACGCCAGGGACCAGCTCGTAGGGAATGGAATGCTCTACCAGGGTCTGCAATTCATCCAGCACATTGGAGAAGATCGAAATATCCCCGCCTTTGAGGCGAATGACCAGCTTGCCCTGCAACGCATGCCGGACCAGCAGATCGTTGATCGTGGATTGGGCCGTGCCGGAACCGCTGCGGCCTTGTTTGCCGACAGGGATGATCACAGCGGATTCGCGGGTGTATGCCGTCAGGATATCCGGGCTGACCAGCCGGTCTGCGATGACCACGTCTGCACGCTGTAACCAGCGAAGAGCCTTGATGGTCAGTAATTCGGGATCTCCCGGCCCTGCGCCGATGAGGATGACTTTTCCGGTATGGTTGGAAGGTTGGCTCATTTTGTTATTGTAACAGGCATGCGCCTACGGTGACATTGCTGGTTTCATCGATCAGGATCGCCCCGCCGCCTGCCGGCAGGTCGGTATAGGCATCGAAGGGCAGGGGAGAGGCTGTACGGAGCCTGACCCTAACGATATCGTTGAGGCCTGCCTGACCGGGTGCAAGATCCTTCTCCAGGGTGTTGACATCCAGCCGGTATTCGAGATCTTTTATCTGGCTTCGGACGAGCCGGCTGCCCAACTGCAGCAGGTATTTGTTACCCGGCTGCAAGGGCTTTGAATCCATCCAGCAGACGAGGGCTTCCAGGTCTTGTGTGACTTGTGGCGGGCGCCCGCCATTGACCAGCAGGTCTCCCCTGCTGATATCGATGTCGTCTTCCAGCTGGAGGATAACGCTGAGCGGCGCAAATGCTTCTTCCACTTCCCTGCCGCCGGTCTCTATGCTGGTGATGCGGCTGGTCAGGCCCGATGGCAGTGTGGTGACTGCGTCGCCCTTCCGCCAGGTTCCGCTTGCGATTTTGCCGGCATAGCCGCGGTAATCATGCAAGGCTTCGGTTTGCGGCCGGATGACATATTGTATCGGCAGCCGGCCGCGGGTCCGGTCGATATCCTTTTCGACCTCCGTTTGTTCCAGCAATTCCAGTAAGGCCGGACCTTCATACCAGGGGATGGCAGCCGAGCGGCTGACGATATTATCTCCTTTCAGGGCGCTGATCGGCAGGAATACGACATCCTTCAACTGTAGGGTTTTGGCTACCTCGGCGTAGTCGATGACAATATTATTATAAACGTCTTGGGAGTTATCTACCAGATCCATCTTATTGATGGCAACAATCACATGGGGGATGTTCAAGAGCCCGGCGATTATGGAATGGCGGCGCGTTTGTTCCACCACGCCCTTACGGGCATCTATTAAAACAATGATCAGGTTGGCATTGGATGCACCTGTCACCATATTGCGGGTATATTGTACATGTCCGGGTGCATCGGCAATGATAAATTTGCGCCGGGGGGTGGAAAAATATTTGTACGCTACGTCGATGGTAATCCCCTGTTCGCGTTCGGCACGCAGCCCATCCGTCAGCAGAGCGAGATCGATCTCCCCGTCTTCCTTGTTCCTGCTTTGGCGTTCCAGCGCTTCCAACTGATCGGCCAGGATGTTCTTGCTGTCATATAAGAGCCGGCCGATCAGGGTGCTTTTCCCGTCGTCCACGCTGCCTGCCGTTATGAATCTAAGTAAGTCCATTGTCATTAAATTTTAACAGACCACCGGTCTGTTGCCAAACTAAAAATACCCGTTTTTCTTGCGGTCTTCCATGGCGGCTTCAGAAACCTTATCGTCGATCCTTGTCTCGCCACGCTCACTGGTACGCGTAGCTGTAATTTCACGGATGATGTCATCGATGCCGGAGGCGGATGACTCTACTGCCGCTGTACAGGTCATGTCTCCGACGGTGCGATACCGTACCTGGCGTTTTTCCACCCGGTCGCCGTCGTCCAGGCGGATAAAAGGGGAAAGGGCTATCCACTGGCCTTCATAGCTCAGCACTTCCCGTTCGTGGGCGAAGTAGATGGAAGGCAGGCCGATCTTTTCCCGGCGGATATAATTCCAGACATCCAGTTCTGTCCAGTTGCTGATAGGGAAGACCCGCACATTCTCACCTTTGTGGATGCGGCCGTTATAGGTATTCCAGAGTTCAGGTCTTTGTCTTTTAGGATCCCAGCCGCCGAATTCATCCCGGATGGAGAAGATCCGCTCTTTCGCACGCGCTTTTTCCTCATCCCGCCGGGCCCCGCCGATGCAGGCGTCAAAGCCGAATTCCTCGATGGTATCCAATAAGGTAAAGGTTTGGAGCGCATTGCGGCTGGCGAACTTACCGCCAGGCTCAGTCAGCTGCCGCTGACGGATAGTTTCCTGCACTTCGCGGATGATCAGCCGTTCACCAATGCGGGCAGCCAGTTCATCCCTGAAGGTCAGCGCCTCCGGAAAATTGTGCCCGGTGTCGATGTGGACAAGCGGAAAGGGTAATCGTCCCGGCCGAAAGGCTTTCAGGGCGAGGTGCACCAGGGTGATCGAGTCCTTGCCGCCACTGAACAGCAGGGCAGGCCGCTCGAACTGGCCGGCCACTTCCCGCAGGATATGTATGGCCTCGGATTCCAACTGATCCAGGTAATCTGACTGATAGCTATGCTGATTGCTCATGGTTTCTTTCTTTTAAGACGGCTGTTGTCATGACGGCTGTTGTCATGAGACATGCAGGCCGCATTCTTTTTTACTATTATCTTCCCACCACCATCTTCCGGCACGAAAATCTTCACCGGCCCGGATCGCCCGGGTACAGGGCGCGCACCCGATGCTGACAAATCCCTTATCGTGAAGCGGGTTGTAGGGCACTTCATGACTATCGACGTATTCCCTGACGGCTGCCGTTTTCCAGTGCAGCAGCGGGTTATATTTGATGATCTTATTGTTGTCGTCCCATTCTACCACCTGGTGATCCTGACGGTCCGGCGAGTGTTCTGCCCGGAGCCCTGTTATCCATACCGCCTGACCTTCCAACGCTCTTTTCAGGGGTTCTACCTTCCGGATGTGGCAGCAGGCCTTGAGGTTAGCGACCGACTCATAAAAAGCATTGGGACCTTTTTGGTCGAGATAGACTTCCAGCAGGCTTCTGTCCGGGTAATAGGCTTTGATCCTTGCGCCATATTTCTCGTTGGTGGCGCTCCAGACGGAATAGGTCTCCGCAAAGAGCCGGCCTGTGTCCAGGGTGAAAACCGAGACGGCCAAACCGGCGGATAGGATAGCGTGGGTGATGACCTGGTCTTCCATGCTGAAACTCGTGGAGAAAGTAACCTGCCCCGGAAACTGTTCCGTCAACAGCCCGACGGCTTCCTGCATCGAAACATGACCAATTAAGTCGGGTAATTGAGTAGTCTTATATATGTCTGATGTATTGTCCATAATCCGGTGGTGGTTAATTTCGGAGAACGATGTCTATGAAGGCGGGGGGCTAGACAAAGGATCAACAGCAGCAGCAACAACA
>PMUF01000383.1 GCA_003167015.1 Chitinophagaceae bacterium
GGTCAGTTCAATTCGGATTAAATATCACCATTTAAAATATTCCAATTTTCACGATATGCGTACTACTCATCCATACATATTTCGACTGCGGGGTTTCACGAGGTTGCTCCGGTTTCTTCCGCTGCTGATATTACCGACATTGAGCGGCTGCAAAAAATTCCTGAATGTATTGCCTGTCACCGACGTATCGGACCAGGTGACCATCGTCGATGCTACTTCTTCCGAAACAGCTGTGCGGGGCGTTTACCGTGCCCTGGCCGGAGGGTATTCGGCATCAGGCGGCACCGGCACCGGCAGCTATTATGGCGGTCTTTATGAGACTTTTGGCTATTTAGGTGGTGACGATATCGTCTGGACGGGTTCGCAATCGGTGATCCAGCAATTCATCTCCCACCAGATCGTGGCGGACAATGACAACCTGGAAAGCGTGTGGACGGGCATTTACCAGACGATCAACCAGGCCAACCAGGTGATCGCCAAGGTGCCATTGGTCGTTGACCCGACTTTTGCTGCGGGTCAGCAAAACCAGCTGACGGGAGAGGGGTATTTTATCCGGGCGCTTAGCTATTTCGATCTGGCGCGCGTCTGGGGGGGTGTGCCTATCACGCTGACGCCTACTACGTCTGCCACGCAGAAGAACGGCATTGCCCGCAGTACGTTGGCCCAAACCTGGGCGCAGGTATTGAGCGACCTGAACACCGCCGACTCGCTGATGGAGTTGCCTGCATCGCAGAACCCGGTCAGGGCGAATAAGGAAACGGCCTGGGCACTGAAGGCCCGGTATTATCTGTATCAGCAGAATTGGGCGGAGGCCGAGTCGTATGCCACCCAGGTGCTGGCGGATGTCACCAATTACCAGCTGCTGACGCCTTTTAATACCTGGTTCCAGCCTGCCAGCGCCGTCGCCACGAAAGAATCGGTATTCGAGCTGTCTTATAATGCCACTTACCTCAACGGCAGCAGAACCGACTGGCAACCGCCGGCCACCGGCGGTACACGGCAATGGGCCCCGGGGGATTCCATCGCATCGCTGTTGACTAATCCGACGATTGGCGGCGGGCGCAGCGCATTCGTTGCGCAGACCAATACCGGCCTGTGGTATGGCAACCTGTTTTATCGCAGCCCGGCTACCGATCCTTCCTATATCATCCGCATTGCGGAGGTCTATCTGATCAGGGCGGAGGCGAGGGCGCAGCAAGGTGAGCTGTCCGGCGCATTGACTGACCTGAATGCTGTCCGCACCAGGGCCGGGCTGGCTAACAGTACGGCCGTCACGCAGTCCGACATCCTGCAGGCTATCTACAATGAGAACAGGGTGGAATTTGCGCTGGAGCCTCACCGGTGGTTCGACCTGGTGAGGTGGGGACAGGCACAGTCGGTATTGGGGATCACCGATCCCAACATGCTGCTGTTCCCTATCCCGTCACAGGAGATCACTTTGTCCAACGGGGTGCTGACGCAAAACCCGGGTTACTAACAATAAAATAAGTTGACTATGACCACCAATACCATCAACGCCAATCAAACCGCCTGGAAGGGATATGAGAAGTTCGCCTTCCGGGTGATATTTATTTATTTTTTTCTCCAGGTCGTGCCCCTGGACTGGAAATATTATCAGCAGTTGTTTTCCATCGACTGGTCCCATCTGCGTTATGGGGCCATTTTCGACCTGGCACATTATGAACCGCGTTGGTCGTCCGGTGCACCGGCCTATTCGGACTGGGTGATCCTGCTGGGGATCGCGCGGGTGGGGGCTGTCATCTGGACCGCAGCTGAGGCGCGGGGACGGTGGGCCATTTCGTACGACAACCTGTATTACTGGCTCCGCGTGATCGTCAAGGACCGCCTGGCGATCGGCATCATCGCATACGGGTTCATCAAGCTGTTTCCGCTGCAGGCGCCTTACCCCTCCATCAGCAACCTCAACACCAACTATGGAGACTTCACCCGCTGGAAATTGTTCTCCCTGAGCCTGGGCATCGTACCCTCCTATGAGTCCTTTCTCGGCGGCGTGGAGATCATCGGCGGGCTGTTGTTATTCTACCGGCGTTCTGCCTCTGTCGGGGCCTTCATCATCGCCATCTTCCTGGGGAATGTGTTGATGAGCAATATTGCCTATGGCGGCGGAGACGAGGTCTACAGTCTTTATCTCATCAGCCTGGCCTTGTTTGTCCTCAGTTATGACGCGCAGCGGCTCATCAACCTGCTGCTGCTGCAAAAGCCTGCCGCCCCGAACAGTTTTCATCCTGTGTTCAGGGCAGGCGGACGCTATGTGCGGCTGGCGCTAAAGACGGCGTTCATTTTCTTTTTTGTCATCCTGTATGGATTCAAAACACGTTCGAGCGAGACCTACCAGTTCCCGCGGACCAAGGGACTGCCGGGGGCAGCCGGAGTATATAATGTCTCGCAGTTTATCGTAGGGAAGGATACCATTGCGTATTCGCGGACAGATTCTACCCGATGGCAGGATGTCGTATTCGAAAAATGGGCTACGCTGAGCATCCGGTCCAACAGGCCCGTGGTGCTGGATTCCAATAACATCGAGCGGCCTGAACTGACCAATGACGAGAGAACCTACGAGCTGGAGGGATCGGCCGGAAGGCATTACTATCGCTATACTATCGACACCGTCGATCACCTGTTGACGCTGCAGAACAAAAACCCGCATTACAGCGATGAAAAATGGGTGCTGCATTATGACAGATCCGGCGAGTCCAGGATCGTCCTGTCCGGCGTCACGACGGGGAAGGACACTGTCTATGCCGTGCTCGACAGGGTCGGTAAAAAATATTTGCTGGAAGAAGCCCGTAAGAAGGGCCGCCAGAGCGGACTCAGCCTGTAAATCGTTTATTCAAAAAAGTAAGTATATGTCAACCACTGTTACTTCCACCACCTGGTCCAACGGGCAAAAGGTTGCCTTCCGGATCGCCTTTATCTTTTTTATCAGTCTCGCCATTCCGAACGCTGCGGAATGGTATGATACGGTGATCCATATCGACTGGACGCGGCTGAATTACCGCGATCTGTATGATATCGCGCGTTTTGGCTCCGGGATCAATATTTTCGGCGACCACCTCTTCGGCAGCACGCTGCTGGGATATGCCAACTGGATCATCACCCTGCTGATTTCGGTTGCCGGCGGCCTGATCTGGACCTTGATTGTGCGGCGGCGCGGAACGGAGAGGAAGGAGTACAATACCTTGTATTATTGGTTACGTGTCATCGTTCGTTACCGTGCTGGTATAGGAATTATAGGTTTTGGGTTTACGAAGCTCCTGCCGGTGCAGATGCCGTATCCGGGTCTGGCCTTGTTGAACACCAACTTTGGGGATATGACGGCACAGAAGATCTTCTGGTTGTCGGTCGGCATCGTTCCCTGGTACCAGGTCTTTGCGGGAGTAGTCGAATGCCTGGCGGGCACTTTGTTGTTCTTCCGCAAGACAACGACCCTGGGAGCGATATTGCTGATCGGCGCACTGGGGGATATCGTCTATGTCAACTTTGCCTACGATGGCGGTGTGCATGTTTATAGCAGCTATTTTGTGCTGCTGGCAGCCTTTCTGCTGGTGGACGATCTGCCTAAAATATATAATCTGCTGATCCGGGAACGGTACACTGTGCCGGTGAAGTTCTATCCGACCCTGTCCGCCCGTTGGTTGCGGGTGACGAGGATCGGGCTGAAGAGCCTGACCCTCTTTTTGTTTTTGGGTGTGCTGTTCTACCTGCAACTGGTCAATTTTTTATATGATCCTTACAAGCAGCCGGCCGTAGCGGGGGTGAGGACGTTACGAGGGAATTATGCCGTGACGGAAT
>PMUF01000392.1 GCA_003167015.1 Chitinophagaceae bacterium
CTTTTGTATTATTCAACGGCACCGCATCCAACGCCGCCTGCACGGTTTTGTAATCTCCCGACCCGTCTGCAGCGACCGTTATCCCCTCCTTCATCATCACCAGCGGCGGCCGGATATGCGCAGCCAGATCCGGCAATAATTCCTTCACTCCGGATAAAACCAGCTCCGCCGCCTTACGCGCACCCAGTTCATTAAAATGGGTGTCATCCCGATGCCCCGCGGGATAATTGGGATGCTCGGCAGGCTCCACATAATTGTATAGCTCACGCGAACCATCAGGACCGAATTGATGCAGCAGCGCCTTACTCCTTTCATCGAGATCGATAAGGGCGGCATGGTTTACCGCAGCTACTTCCCTCACCACATCGGCATATACCGGATGAGATTCCTTCGGTTGGCCGTCAGTATCGAAATTGCGTCGGGCCACGGGCGTCAGCAGCACCGGCACAGCCCCCTGGCGAAGGGTCTCCGTTACATAACGCAGCAGGTTGGGCCTGAATTCCTCCGGCGTCGTATAGCGACCCGTCTTCTCCTTCCCCTCATCGTTGTGACCGAACTGGATGAACACATAGTCGCCCGGCTCCAGATTGTCGAAGACGGATTGCCACAACCCCTCGGCAATAAAAGATTTGGTGCTCCGCCCGTTCTTCGCCCGGTTGTCGATCACGATGGTGGAATCGAAGAAAGTGGCAAAAGGCATACCCCAGCCTGTCTCGGGATATGCCTTCAGCTCTTTGTTGGCCATGGTGGAATCGCCGACAAGCCAGACTTTCGTCTTTCTCTCCTTCGGCAGTAGCCCCAGCAGCACAAGGACCGCGAAAAAAAAATATTTAATACCCATAATCCTGTGTCAGGTTATAATCTGCCTCTATAGCGGCCTCTGGTATCGGCAGCAGCTCGCTGTGGTTGGGCTTGAAATCATAGGCAAAGGCATTGGAAGAGCCGGTGGCGCTCAGCACACCCGCAATCGTCGACGTGACCCAGGCCACCTCTTTGTAGCCGGACATGCCGGTAATAGAGACTGTCCGGGGTGCATACAACGAAGTCCCCCACTCCACCTCATTGGCAATGGTCGAACCCGTCGAATTATAAAAGGCCGAATCGGGCAGCGTGCTGAAATTAAGCGTATCGTTGGCATAGTTACCGGTAAAGGTACCGGTCCTGGCGGCCAGGTTGGTGAGATTGGTCTTTGCATCGGCCAGCCGCGCACCCAAAAGGTTCCATCGGATCAGATCGAATTTCCGGACACCTTCGCCCCCGAATTCCAGCGACCTTTCCTTGACGATGGCATTAAAGAACCCGGCATAATCCGTCGGCGTCGTCCCGATCAGCGCCTTATTGCCACCATAGCCTCTGGACCGGACCTGCTCGAAAGCGGCAATGTCAGCGGCGCTCGGCCCCTGGTTGATCTCATTATCCGCCTCGGCATACATCAGCAGCACGTCGGGCAGACGCATGATCGGCCAGTCCAGGCCATAATACTGTGCCGTCGACGTCATCTGCGAAGGATTGGTGATCCAGTCTCTCCTGAACTTGGCTTCGGCGATGGTGGTGATGGGATGGCCCTTCAGGGTATTCAGATCGGAGTTGACCTCATAAGGCCCGCAGGTGACATCCCTGCGCGTATCAGTGGAATCGAAAAGATAGAAATAAGTCGGCAGCACGCCGATGGCGGCATTGCCGGTGAGAGAAGCGTCTACCTTGACGCCGTCATAATAACCCAGCTTGCTGTCATTGGTGCCCTGACCGCCGGTCATGCCCACTTCGAATAACACTTCCCCGTTGGGCTCGATGGTGTGCGCGTCGATTGCACTCTTGAACACGGCCTTGAAACTCGGATTCAAGGAATGCTGGTCAGGCCGCGCCATGATATCGCTGCATTCGCTGAGGGCAATCTTATAATAGTTGAGGTAATCGGCCGGCCGGGCCATGGTCTGACCATAAATGCTGCTGGCCCTGCGCAGGGAATACCCCCCGCGGTTCAACGCGATCCTCGCCCTCAGCCCCTTGACGGCCCCCAGCGTGATCCGCTGGTCCAGGGGATCACCCAGGGCGGTGACCTCGGTGCGCCAGGGCACCAGGGTCTCCGCAAGCGCCAGGTCATTCAGCAGGTGGTCGTAGATGGAATCCCGGTCCATCTTGGCCAGGAAGAGATTGGGCTCCAGGGCTGAAGGAAGGAACTCCGCAGGCACATCGCCCCAATTCCGGATCAGCTCGAAAAAGAACTGCGCCCGTAGCGTCAGCGATTCGCCATACAGCCGTTGAAGCTCCCCGATCTGCTGCGCGTTGCCCTTCGTGTACAACGCCATCGTGGGTATATTATAGATACAGATATTGGCTCTCTCGATGCCCTGGTACAACTGCACCCATGGATTATACAGCTGTGCATTCCCGGCAGTAGCATTGTAATGGGCGATATCGCCCCGGTCATTGTCTCCCAACTGGTGCATGCCGATCATCTCGTCATTGTCGTAAGGGTAATACATGCTGATCCTGATTCCATAGCCGTTATCTCCTTCCAGGTCCGCGTAGGCTGAAAAAACGGCCTTCTGCGCATTCTGTACGTTGCTGAATACATATTCCGTATTGAAAGAAGATACAGCGGAAGGCTGCAGGTATTTGTGACAGGAACCGAGCATAAGGGCGAGTCCCATGCCGGCGGTCAGCTGTAAAAGTCGAAGTGCTTTTTTGTATTGCATACAAAAGGATTTTGATGTAAAGTCTTAAAATGAAACATTCACTCCACCGATAAAGGTGCGGCTGCGCGGGTACGCAGAGTAATCTACCCCCGGGGTGACCGGCGTGCCCGTCCGCGTATTCACTTCCGGATCATACCCGGTATAGTGAGTGATCAGCGCCAAATTGTTGACAGTGGCATAGATGCGGAACCGTTGCATCTTCATTTTCCTGACCACGCCCGCCGGCAGGCTATAGCCTAACGTGACATTGTTGATCCGGAGGAAGCTGCCGTTCTCGGTCGCCCATGAATTGGGCGAGAAGGTGGTCGAACTGGAGCCTACCAGCGGGATCCAGAGCTTAGCGCCCTTGTTCAGCGCCGCCATGGAATCCGGCGACGCACCGACAACCTGTCCGGTGGCGCTAAGTCCCTCATAAACATTGCCGGAGCCGTCCACGGTATGCCAGCGGTTCTTCATGATCCCGAGCAAAGCAGCGCCGGGTGTATAGCCGCTGGTAAATTCCAGCTTGTTGTCATTGTAGATCCTGTTGCCGTACTGGAAGTTGATAAAGATGCTGCAATCGAAGCTCTTGTAATAGAACTGCTGGCCGAAACCGCCGAAGAACTTGGGCTGCGCGCTGCCGATAATGGTCATGTCTTTGGACGTGATGGTCGTATCCCCGTTAAGCCCCTTGTATTTGATAGAGCCCGGCATCGGCGTGGACGCGGTCACATTGGCGTCATTGGGCTCGCCTGATTTCAGAGTATAGACACGGGAGGTGGCATTATAGTTGAAATCGCTCAGCTGATAAAATCCGTCGCTCTCATAGCCATACATCGCGCCCACCGGCTGCCCCTTCTTGACGATGAAATCCGCCGGGTTACTGCTGCCGGCCCAGCCGGAATTTGCCAGGTAAGACTGCTGCTCGCTGCCTAAGCTGATGACGGTATTCCTGTTGAAAGAGATATTGAAATTACCGGTCCAGCGGAACGACTTTTTCTGCATGATGGTTCCGGTCAGCTGCACCTCTAATCCTTTATTCCGGGTCGATCCCACATTCTGGATCTGACTGGTATAGCCAGAGGTGGTGGGCACCGGAACGGCCACTAAGAGGTCCCGGGTGGTATTATCATAGACATCTACCGAAAACATCAGCCTGCTGTTGAATACCCCGCCATCGAGACCGATATCCCGGGACGTAGTCGTCTCCCACTTCAGGTTCGGATTAGCCAGCCCGGCCGATGCATAGCCGGTCACCAATTGATCGGACAGTGCATACGCACTGCTCGTGTTGAACTGCGTCAGGTATTGGAAAGGCGCAATCCTGTTATTGCCCGCCTCCCCATAAGAGCCTCTTAACTTAAGGTCGCTGATCCAATGGACCCCGTCCATGAACCTCTCCTGCGATATCCGCCAGGCGGCTGACGCGGCGGGGAAATAGCCCCACCTGTTCTGTTCGGCAAACAGAGAACTGCCGTCCGCGCGCACAGAAACGGCGAACAGGTACTTCTTGTCATAGCCATATGTCACGCGGCTGAAGAAGGACAACAGCGTGGTAGGAATGACGTCGGAAGTAGGCTTGGGCTCCTGCAGGCTGGAATTGGGTGGCGTCCCCAGGTTCATATTGGCCAGCGCCGCCGACGCGGTCGTGCCAATGGGGAAATAGTTGGTCTGGACATAATTATCGTTCTCATTGGTCTGGTAGGTCTCTTCCCCCGCAATCACGGTCAGATCGTTATGCTCATGGAAACGCCCGTGCATCATCGAGTTGGAATAGGTGAAAACGTTCGAATTGTCGATGGTCGTAATGACCGTGCCGGTGATATCGGCCAGCGGCAGGCCGGCCCCATCGATCTGGGACAGGTAGGTCAAAGTATCATCAAACGCATTTACCTGCAGGTTGTTGTAGTCAAAGCCGGCAGTGCTCCGGAAAGACAACCATTTCGTCAAAGTAAGGTTGGCATAACCTTGCAGATCCAGGATATTGTTGGTGCTCTTCTGGTAGGTAGCCTGGTTGAGCAGGACCGGGTTGACCAGCGACAGGCTATTGGCATCGGTCGACGAGTAATAGGCCTGATCGAAGCTGGTAGCCGACTGCCCCGGTGGAATAAAGGGCCGGTAACGGATGATCTGTCGCAGGAAGTTCAGGGCCGAGCTGCCGGGGTTGGCCGTCCCCGCCCCATCGATGATCGTATTGTTGAACCGGATATTGGCGCCGATCTTCAGCAGATCGCTGGCTTTGTGGTCAAAACGGAATGACAGCAGCTTACGATGAAATTCCGACAGCAGCAGGGCCCCGTCCTGGTCATTATCGGTCACGCTGAGATTGTATTGGGTCTGCTCCGTACCACCGCTCACGCTGACATTATGCGTCTCCTGGAATGCCTTTCGGCCGATGACGGTATGCTGCCAGTCGTAAAATGGAACCTGTTTGTAGGCTTCCACCGAGTCCCAGCTATACCCGTAAGGTGCAATAC
>PMUF01000338.1 GCA_003167015.1 Chitinophagaceae bacterium
ACCGGCGCCCAACGGCCCGGATGCATGGGCCGGATAGGCGGGTAGATGCCGATGGCATTGATTCCCAGGGCTGCTGCCAGGTGGAGGGGACCCGTACTGGCCGCCACCAATCCGTCGGCCCGCGCGATAAAGCTCATCAGCTCACCCAGCGAAAGCCGGCCGGTGAGGTCGGTCAGAAAAGGAAATGCCTGTCGCAGGGGTTCCAGCAATTTTCCTTCCGCCGCCGTTCCCGTGAGAAAAATGTTAAATCGCTCGCGGGGTAGCAGCGCAATCAGCTGCCGGAAATTATCCAGTCCCCATTCCCTGGCGCTGCCCCGTGATTTGGGATGGAGGATCAGGTTGAACTGGTCCGGCGACAACAATGCGGCGACAGCCGGCGGCAGATTGGCCAGGCGGGTCAGTCCATAAAAACCGCTGATCTCTTCCAGTGTATAGCTGTCGCGGGCGCCGAGGGGTCCCAGCAGCCGAAGGTTCAGCCGGGCTTCATGCCAGGGGGAGTTCTTCCGCGACAAGGGCACGCGGATATTGCAATACAGCCAGTGATAGAGACGGTTGGTCGTTCCGATCCGTTGGGGTATCCGGGCCTGCCAGGCTGCCCGGGCAATTGATTTGTCGGGGAAAATATGAATGATCGTATCCGCGTCCGTCGCTGCCAGCTGCGGGGCGGGGGATGACTCCTTCAGCTGATCCCAGTCGAGAAATCCGTCGATGTGCGTGCAGGCATCGATGATATCGCGGGTATAGGCACGGCCCAGGAAAAGAATGCGTGCCGATGGATACAGGGATCGCAATACCCCGGCGACAGGCAGGGTCAGCACCACATCTCCGATGGCATCGGTGCGGCTGATGATAAAGGTATGGTCACGGCTCATGCAGCTTTCCTCCTGCCGCTGAAAAACTTTGTAAAGCGTTTGCGGGTCCGGCGGAATCGTACATAAGCATCCATCAGCGACAGCTGCAGCTTTTCACCGCCTGTAATGGAGAAGGCGCCCCGCTTATAATATACGATATCGGTCTTGTTCATATACCATTTTTCGTAGCCTTCTTTCGCCATCCATGCCGTAATCTCCCTGGAGAAGGGATTGACGTAGCTCTTTCCCTGCATTTCAACAGAGATAACGATCGGCCGGCTGACCAGGTTTCGAATGACGTACCATTCGCTGCCTTCCGTATCGACACTCAGCAGATCGATCGACCCATCGTCCAGCTCATCGAACTTCCTGCACTCAACGGTGAAGGTGTCTTCCTGTCTGATAGCATAGTTGTCATTGATCTGAGCCGGGCTATAGGGCAGCGTGGAGACAAAGGTGGAAGCGTTTCGCTGTACCAGTTCCAGCGTCCCATGGAATTCGTACACCGCATAAGGCAGCAGTGTCACGTTACTATAATCGCGGAAGAAATCCCGGATGGCGGCAATGCTGCGGGTATCCGGCTCTACCAGGGTTGTTCGCAGGCGGTCCTTCACGATAAAATCAAGAATATTCGACATCTCCGGCAGGAACACGCCAACCTCACAGACGTGATGGATGGTGAGTTTTTTCGATATGACTTTTTCGTACAATTCTTTTTCAGTCCCCGGTCTCATGGCAGTAAATATACCTATTTGATCTTCACGAACATTTTCAGACAGAAAAGATATTTTCTAACCGTGGAGTAGTTTTTTACTGCCAGCAACAACTTATAATTCGCCAGGAAAAGGGCGACCCGCCTGCAGTCATTATATAAGGAGAAATTGCGATAGCTCTCTACCAGGGCGCGCAGCAGCCGCTTTTGCGGGACTAAGGTATCGGGGCATGCTGCATAGTAGGCATCCATCCGCAACCGGACCCTCGCCAGTTCCTTTTTCTTCTTTTCGGNNTTTCGGCCCGTTGCAATGCCGCGTCCTTTTTTCTTTTCCCGCCCACCACGCCGAATACGTTTCCTGCATGCTGGCGGTATTTGACCAATACTTCAGGCAGGTATTCGACTCCGCCATACAGCGTGGCATGATACGCCAGCCAGCCGTCGTGCGGTATTTCTTTTCTGAAGGGACTGGCTTTATCGAAGAGGGTGCGGGTGATCAGCGTGGCATGGCCATACATCCGGGAAAAAACGCACAGTTGCCGGCAGTCATCGAAGGACTGATAATGGACAAGATCCGAAATCCTTGTGCCCATGGGCTGCAGGTCGGGGCCGCATAAGTCCGAATCACAATAGATCATCGGATAATCGCCGATGGCGTGCACCATCTTTTCCACCTTCTCCGGCAGCCAGTAGTCATCCTGGTCGCAAAGTGCGATCCATTTGCCTTTCGACAGGCTGCANNCGGCATATTCCCGCAGGATCCCGACGGTCCGGTCGGTGCTGCCGTCATCGATGGCGATGATCTCGAGGTTGGTCCAGGTCTGAGCAAGCACCGAGCGAAGCTGCTCTTCCAAATAGACTTCACCGTTATAGGTGCCCAGTACGACCGATACTAAAGGGGATTCATTCATGCTCTTCCTGTTCGCTCTTCCACCAACGATAGCCGATGACGCCAAAGATGGCCAAAGGGGTAAAAGCGAGATAGATGATACCTCTGTTGAGCGCTTTGGCAGGTCTTTCACCCAATTGCTGGGCCGTACGGGTGCAAATGGAGCATTGGGCCTTGACTACGGGAGGGGTGATCAGCAAGAAGCACAGGACCAGCAGGGCCAGTCTGTGCTTCTTTATCGGGAGATTCTTTTTTTTCAGCTGATTCATAACTTCGGCGTTGAATCACAAAATTACGACTATTAGCGGACCTCTTCGGACTTCATCTGCTTTTGGGTTCTCTTTCGCTCATCTTCATTCAAAATGACCTTCCGCATCCGTATCTTTTTGGGCGTCACCTCGATACACTCGTCCTGCTGGATATATTCCATACACTCTTCCAGTGTCATCTGCTTTTTAGGGATGATCCGGACGGAGTCATCGCTGCCGCTGGCGCGCATATTCGTCAATTGTTTACCTTCCGTAGCATTTACGATCAGGTCGCCTGGTTTGATATGTTCAGCGATGATTTGTCCTACATATACCTCTTCACCCGGATCGACGAAGAAAGTGCCGCGATCCTGCAGCTTATCGATAGAATAGGCTGTGGTCTTTTCCTCGTTCTTTGACAACAGGACTCCATTGCTCCTGCCGGGGATGGGGCCTTTCCAGGGCTTGTATTCCAGGAAACGATGCGCCATTACGGCTTCGCCTGCGGTATTGGTCAGCATATTGCTACGCAGACCGATCAATCCGCGGGAAGGGATCTCGAATTCCAGGTGCTGCATGTCGCCCTTGCTTTCCATGATCAGCATTTCTCCTTTACGCCGGGTGACCATATCGATCACTTTGCCGCTGTAATCCGAGGGGACGTCCACCACGAGGTTTTCAAAAGGCTCGTGTTTTTTTCCATCGATCTCTTTTACCAGCACCTGCGGCTGGCCGATCGTCAGCTCAAAGCCTTCGCGGCGCATGGTCTCGATGAGGATACCGAGATGCAGGATACCGCGGCCGAATACCAGGAAGCTATCCGCGCTGTCCGTATCTTCTACCCGCAAGGCGAGATTCTTTTCCGTCTCTTTCATCAGGCGGTCACGCAAGTGACGCGAAGTGACGAATTTGCCATCCTTTCCAAAGAAAGGGGAGTTATTGATGCCGAAGAGCATACTCATCGTCGGCTCGTCGACACTGATAACAGGCAGGGCCTCAGGGTTTTCCTGATCGGCAATGGTATCGCCGATATTGAAATCTTCCAGTCCGACGACGGCACAGATATCTCCGGCCAGGACTTCGGTGGCTTTTTTCTTGCCCATACCCATGAAAGTATACAGTTCCTTTACTTTAGACTTCTTGATGACGCCATTTGCCTGCATCAGGGCGATCGACTGTCC
>PMUF01000315.1 GCA_003167015.1 Chitinophagaceae bacterium
ACAGCATCGATTCACCGCCGGTGATGTGGACAGAGCCGCCATTATCGCTGCGATAGAAAGTCACATAATAATCCCCGTTCATGTAGGGTGCGAATACGCCCGGTACATACCCGGTGGTTGGTACGCCGCCGATCTTGGGTCCCTGGATGCCCTGGATATAAGTGCTGATAAAGCCTGCCTGGCCGGCGGTACTATTCAGATGGAAAGGCGATCCCGGCACTGCGGCGCCTGTCGGATCGTACACATTCATGTACACGTCGGTGTAGGTTGTGATGGGTGTTACGGGGGACAGCGTCTCCCAGTTGAAACCATAATAGAGCGTCTCTGTCGTGTAATTGCTGATATGAAAGAAGATGCGATCATCGACAGGACAATTGAGATAGCTGCCGACATTACCGAGAGGGAAAGTGGTGGTCGTAGAAACGATCAGCCCGGTACCGTTGGTGGCATTGGGCATCACTTGCTTTGTTCCTTCAGCCTGGATGCAACACGGTGTCATCATAGAGATAAGGCTTAGGAGGATAAGGATAGCGTAAAGAGGTTTCATAGATTTGGATTAAGGTCGGATGCAAGCTATAGAACTTGAGTGTCTGTCGCAACCCCCGGGAACGGGACTTTAGATATGCGATGGGACAAGAATCTAAAAAGAATGAAAAGATGAACTGGAAGGCGGGACATTATATATTAAATAAAATATATACATTATAGTCTTTTGGCGGGACCGATTTTTCCACTCTAAGGGTTATGATTAAGGGGGACTACGTATAAGCGAAGTTGCGGGTGGCGAAATTTGGAGCTGGGGCGGCGCGGGAGTCGGGCGACGGGGCGGCGTGATCAGTGCATTTTTCCGATGCAGGTGACGAGGCTGGACTGCCATTCGGGAATGGCGAGATGGTAAGTAGCACTGATCAGGCTTTTGTCGAGCAGGGAAAACCGGGGTCTTTTGGCGGGTGTGGGGTATTGAGCGGTGGGGATGGGGTTCACTTCGCAGGTGCTGCCGATACCTTCGCGGATAGCGAGTGCGAATTCATACCAGCTGATGCGGCCTTCATTGCTGTAGTGGTAGAGGCCGGGAATGAAGGATGGCGCGGTGAGGATGTGAAGGATGGCGGCAGCGAGATCGGCGGCATAGGTAGGTGAGCCGACCTGGTCGCTGACCACGTTGATGGAGGGGCGTTCTTTCATCAGCCGGATCATAGTCCTGACGAAGTTGTTGCCGAATTCGGAGTATACCCAGGAGGTCCGGATGATGAGCGTGGCGTGGGGGTTATGCTGGAAGGCCTGACGCTCGCCTTCGAGCTTGGAGGCGCCATACGTATTGATGGGGTCGGTAGGATCTGTTTCTCTGAGGGGGATTTCGGAGAGGCCGTCAAACACATAGTCGGTGGAGATATGAATGAGCCGGGCGCCGGTGTTGTGGCAGGCGGTGGCGAGGTAGCCAACGGCATCACCGTTGATGAGAAATGCGCTTTCTTTTTCGGATTCGGCTTTATCGACGGCGGTGTAGGCGGCGCAGTTGATGCAGTAAGCGGGTCGTTCGCGGGCGAAAAAGGTATCGATGGCGTCCGGGTCAGCGATGGAGAGAGTGGCGCGATCATAAAAAAGAAAATCGAGCGCCGGGAAGGAGGTGGCGAGGACTTGTAGTTCGCGACCTAATTGGCCGTTAGCGCCGGTGACGAGGATTTTTTTGTTGCCCATAAATTTGGGTTTAGAAATTATTACGGCAATCTGCAAAAAGAGGCAGTTCGAGGTCCTTGGAAGAGACGATAGCTTTTCCGGCCGGGATCTGCCAGTCGATATTCAATTGGGGGTCATCGTAGCGTATCCCGCCTTCGCTGGCCTTGTGATAAAAGGCGTCGCATTTATAAGATACTGCCGCCGTTTCGCTGAGTACAGAGAAGCCGTGGGCGAAGCCACGGGGGACGAGCAGCTGGCGACGGTTGTCATCGGATAATTCTACGCTGACGTGTTGTCCGTATGTCGGAGAATTCCGGCGAAGGTCGACGGCTACGTCCAGTATCCTGCCCTGCAGGACGCGGATCAGCTTGGCCTGGGCATGCGGATCGAGTTGGTAGTGCAGGCCACGGATGACACCGTACCGGGAAAAGGATTGGTTATCCTGGACGAAACGGTTGGTGATCTCTTCCTTGTGGAAGGTTTGTTCGTTATAAGATTCGAAAAAATATCCGCGTTCGTCCTTATATACTGTCGGTTCGAAGATCAATAAGTCTGCGATGTCGGTTTTTATGAAAGGCATGGCTATCTTTTAACGTACTGCTGTGCGTAATAATGTTGATAATCTCCGGAGGTTACTGCCGTTACCCAGTCCTGGTTCGCCAGGTACCAGTCGACGGTTTTTTCCAGGCCTTCTTCGAATTGCAGTGAAGGTTTCCAGCCCAGCTCTTTATTCAATTTGGTAGCGTCGATGGCATAGCGAAGGTCATGACCGGGCCTGTCTTTGACGTAGGTGATGAGTTTGGCGGATTCGCCGGGTGTGCGGCCCAGTTTTTTATCCATGAGGCTGCACAGGAGGTGGACGATATCGATGTTCTTCCATTCGTTGAAGCCGCCGATATTGTATTTTTCCCCGGTCTTTCCCTGATGGAAGATGGTATCGATGGCCCTTGCATGGTCGTCGACATAGAGCCAGTCGCGCACATTCTCGCCCTTGCCGTAGACAGGCAGGGGTTTATGATGAAGGATGTTATTGATCATGAGAGGGATCAGCTTTTCAGGGAAATGGTGCGACCCGTAGTTATTGGAGCAATTGGAGAGAATGACGGGCATGCCGTAGGTATGGTACCAGGCCATCACGAAATGATCGGACGAAGCCTTGGAAGCGGAGTACGGCGAGCGGGGATCGTAGGGCGTTTCTTCAGTAAAGAACCCTTCCTTACCCAACGATCCATAGACTTCATC
This sequence comes from Chitinophagaceae bacterium, assembly GCA_003167015.1. Classification (GTDB taxonomy): domain Bacteria; phylum Bacteroidota; class Bacteroidia; order Chitinophagales; family Chitinophagaceae; genus Puia. Next base: position 2,920 of record PMUF01000315.1, read on the forward strand.
GGTAGAAACATGATAAAACCGTTTGCCTTCCAATGCCTCGCGCCAGAAGGAAAGGCTGACATGCAGGAGGTTGGCGGTGCCGAGGACATTGGTCCGGACGAAGGCCAGCGGGTCCATGATGGAGCGGTCTACGTGGCTTTCGGCGGCCAGGTGAATGACGGCATCGAAGCGGTATTTATCAAAGATTTCGCGGATGCGGGACTCGTCGGTGATATCGGCCTTTTCAAATGTATAGTTCGGGGCTGCCTCCACATCTTTGAGGTTAGCCAGGTTACCGGCGTAGGTCAGCGCGTCCAGGTTGACGATGTGGTAGTCGGGGTATTTGTTGACGAAAAGCCTTACTACGTGTGAGCCGATGAAACCGGCCCCACCAGTGATCAGGATAGTCTTTTTATGGGTGGGCATTACAGACTCCAGTATTTTCTGTTTATAATTTTGTTTTTGTACGTTCCTTTCAGGTCTGCGATGAGGGCGCCTTCACGGGTGATGGAAGTGAAATAGGCGTCATCGAGATCTTTATAGGGTGTATGGGGTACGGTGATGATCACGGCGTCATAATTATCGGAAACGGTGCGGGCGAGGTGCAGGCCATATTCTTCATGCACTTCTTCTTCCACGGCATAGGGGTCTTCTACGTCGACGGTAATGTTGAAGGCCAGCAGTTCTTTTACAGCATCGACGATACGGGAGTTGCGGATATCGCTGACATTTTCTTTGAAGGTCACGCCTTTGACCAGCACTTTCGGTTCATTGGAGATCTTAAGGACGTGGGTGATGATCTTACGGGCCACATATTTGGCCATATCGTCATTGATATAACGGGAGGAAGCGATGACTTTGGACTCGTAACCGAGCGCCGCCGCCTTATAAGTCAGGTAATAAGGGTCGATGCCGATACAGTGTCCGCCTACGAGACCAGGCTGGAATTTCAGGAAGTTCCATTTGGTGCCGGCCGCCTCGATGACATCATAGGTATTGATGGCCATGCGGTCAAAGATAAGGGATAATTCATTCATCAGGGCGATGTTGAGGTCGCGCTGGGTGTTCTCGATAATCTTGCTGGCCTCTGCCACCTTGATGGAGGGGGCGCGATGAACGCCGGCATCGACAACCAGGGAATAGGTTTTGGCGATTTCGTCCAGTGCGAGCGGGGTATTGCCGGACACTACTTTGACGACGGTGCGGAGGGTATGCTTTTTATCACCCGGGTTAATCCGTTCAGGGGAATAGCCGAGACTGAAGTCGCCTTTTTGCAGGCTAAGGCCGGAAATTTTTTCGAGGACCGGCAGGCAGTCTTCCTCTGTGCAGCCCGGGTAGGTAGTGGATTCGTAGACGACGTAGTCACCTATTTTCAGTGCCTTTCCAACGGTGCCGGAGGCGCCGATGAGGGGTTTCAGATCGGGTACATTGTATTTATCGACGGGGGTAGGAACGGCGACGATGAAGAAGCGGGCTTGTTTCAGGACTTCGATGTCATCGGTGAAGACGATATCGCGGCCGGCAAATTCAGTGGCCTCCACTTCTTTGCTGGGGTCGATGGCGTTGCGCATCATGTCAATACGTTTCGCGTTGATGTCGAATCCGATGACGGAAATTTTCCGGGCGAATTCGAGGGCGATGGGTAATCCTACATAACCGAGTCCGATGACGGCCAACTTCGCTCGTTTTTGGAGCAGGTCTTCGTAAATCTTCGCTGAGTCCATATATGGAGTAGGTGCTTTAGCTAACTTCTGCTGACAAATTCTTTTGGCTGCCGGGTCCATTCTTCCGCGGGAAGGGATTTGAAATATTCGTAGGTGGCCTTGAGTCCTTCCTTGCGTGCGACTTTAGGTTCCCAGCCCAGGATCTCGCGGGCGCGGGAGATGTCCGGCTGGCGCTGTTTGGGGTCATCGACAGGAAGAGGCTTATAAACGATCTTCTGTTTGGTGCCCGTGAGGGTGATGACCTCTTCTGCGAACTGTTTGAGGGTGATCTCCGACGGGTTGCCGATATTGACCGGCAGGTGGTAGTCGCTGAGCAGGAGGCGATAGATGCCTTCTACGAGGTCGTCCACATAGCAGAACGAGCGGGTCTGGCTGCCGTCGCCGAATACGGTCAGGTCTTCACCGCGCAGCGCCTGACCGATGAAGGCCGGCAGGGCGCGGCCGTCGTTGAGGCGCATCCTGGGACCGTAGGTATTGAAGATGCGGACGATGCGGGTCTGGAGGCCATGGAAATTATGATAGGCCATGGTCATGGCTTCCTGGAATCGCTTTGCCTCGTCGTAGACGCCGCGAGGGCCGATGGGGTTGACGTTGCCC
>PMUF01000548.1 GCA_003167015.1 Chitinophagaceae bacterium
TATCCTGTGCCCTAAATGCCATAAGGGCGACAAGGTATGTCCCATTGAATATGGGATGCCATCCTTTACGGAAGTCGAGGATAGCAAGCGAGCAGGAGGGTCTAGTATTGTCAATGGTAAATTCCTGCCAGGTACTTGTGTACCATTGGCGGCGAAATATTACTGCGATAGAGACAAAGTCCAATTTTGACTTATCGAATATTCAACTATAGTGTTATGTAATTTATCTACCCTCCACATCTTCCATTGAAACCAGCTATATGATCAAGAGAGCAGTATATCTACCGGTATCATCACCCGGATAAGTTTGAGTACTTGCATCCAAAGATGTAGTAATTGTTGAAGGAAACCTACGGGGTGATGGTGTACCAGGAGGATGTGATTAAGATCGCGCATCATTTCGGAGGCCTGGATATGGGGGAGGGGGATGTGCTTCGCCGGGCCATTTCGGGAAAATACCGGAGGCACAATGCCCAGCCAAACCCCTTCACGCCCAGTCAAACTCCCTGACCTTCCCATTCAGCTTCCACCTGGAAGGCAACGTATTCGTCAGCCAATCCAGCGGCTCTCCCACCGGTAATGGCCGTGCAGCCTGGGCAAAAGACGCCCGGATCGCCGCTTTTTGCTCCGCCCCCAGCATATCTGGCTCCGCGGAAATAAACAACGGACAGCCGGAGCCGGCCAGCAGTTGCATCCATTGTTTATTCTTATTCCAGGGGATGTCCTTCGTCAACCCTACACAGTCGCCATCGACCGCATAGAAATTGTCATGCTGGATCATCCGGAATCCAAGGGTATTCACCCCCATTTTCCGCGTCCGTGCCCACTCCTTTCCGCTGGTGTCATCTCCTGTCCGGTTCAGTTCGAACAGACCTGCCGACAGGTGACTCAGGGTATTGCAGCCGATCAGATACATACTTCCTGCCGCCTCGCGGATATGGCGGTACAGGGCAAGGACAATCTCCGCCGTCGTCCGCGTGTTATCCCGGAATCGCCATCCGGAAGTGGTCACATCACCGGCCATTTCGAAACCCCACTTGCCGAAAATATCATAGGTGCTGAAATCATGCTTGACCATTTCGTAGCCCCATCCCCGATAGATCAGAATGTTGCCCCTTACCCGGTCCAGGTTCTCCTCGATAGAAGGATCGAGTATCGGGCTTTTGCGATCATTCCTGCCGGGAATGGACGGCAGCAACAAGTTCGCAGGGTCCTTGTAAGAAGCGCATAGCGGTCGCATCCATAGGCCCGGCCGCATTCCTTCCTTTTTGATATCAGCCGCCAGACGGCCCATATCCTTGAACTTATCATTGGGCCGGGAAAAATCATCCATCCACGCAGCGCTATTGGGTTGCGAAGGCGCATACGTGGCCCAACCCGCATCGACCACGGAAAAAGGACGATTGGCGGTATCGGTCGCCAGCCCGGTCATCAAGGCCGTCTGACGCAGGATCAGGTCGGGATTGTTGTTGCCATAAGCGTAATACCAGTCATTGATGCCGTAGACAGGCTGCCTCGCCAGCCGGGGTTTGTCGCACATCATATGGCAGAACCTTCTGCCGGTGGCAAAGACGCTCTCCCCTTCCCTTCCGTTCGTCACCACGATATCCGCTACCGTCAGCACCCGGTTCCCCAGGGATACACCCACCCCCCCGCTGCGCGTATCCATCGTCAAACTGAGGAGGGGCGATCCCCCCTGCCAGTAACACAGGCTATTGCAACCGGTCTTCACGCCAAAACAGGCGGTGCCCGACCCTCCCTGATCGATGAAATACCAGGGCATTTTCCGCTCGAATCCGGCGGGCGCAAACCCCTCATCACCATAAGTCCTCTCCCATTGATCACCCAGCACGCTGCCGTTCCTGATCAGTCCGCGATGCCATTGCAGCTGGATAGAATGCAACGGTTGGGTAGGGGATGCCGCCTCCACCCGCAGGGAGTCATGCATATATTTTAACCTGACCGTAACATCCCGGTAGAGATAGACACCACGCGTATGCATCATTTGGTGCACTCCGTCATCCAGCCTGACCAATACCCTGGAAGGCGGTAAAATAAATTCGCCGGGAGCAGCAGACGCCTCCTGACGGGTGAACAACAAACTACCCAGTACGGCGGTGCCGGAAAGGCGGATAAAATGTCTTCTTTGCATTGGATCAGCAAAGTACTAAACAATTCTTAAAACAATTCTTAACTTGTCATCAAACAGCTACCGCCATGCACTTCCGCCGCATGCCGATCGAAGTCGAATCTCCCGAACAAATGGGCTATGACACGATCCGTAACAATCTCTCCGAAAGTTCATACACAGACACCCTGCTCCGCGACACCGGCATCGATACCGGTCTCTATGACATGCTGCTGGCCTACGGCTCACACGCCGGTCATGAAGGACTGAGACAACTGATCGTCAAAAACACCCCGCTGAAAAGAGACGATGTGCTCCTCACCATCGGCGCTGCCGGCGCCCTTTTCATCATCGCTACCTCCCTGCTGGGAAAAGGCGACCAGCTGATCGTGGTCCGACCCAATTATGCCACCAACCTGGAGACGCCCCGTGCTATCGGTGCTGAACTAAAATATATCGATCTGCGGTTCGAAGAAGGTTTTGCCCTGGACCTGGATCAGATAGAAAGGGCGATCACCCATCAAACAAAGTATATTTCGGTGACCTATCCGCATAATCCGACCGGAGTATGCCTGACAGCCGGCGAGCTCCGACAGCTCACTGCGCTGACCGAAAGAAAAGGCATCCGGTTGCTCGTCGACGAGACCTACCGGGATATGGTATTCGGAGAACCACCTCCCCTGGCGGTGGAATACGGTGACCACGTCATCAGCGTGTCCTCTCTCAGCAAGACATACGGCCTGCCGGGAATCAGGGTGGGCTGGATCATCTGCCGGGACCCGCAACTCATGGAGACCTTCCTGGCCGCCAAAGAACAGATCCATATCTGCGGCCCCGTGCTGGATGAAGAGATCGCCTACCGTTACCTGCAGCAGAAAGACCGCTATCTCCCACCCATCAGGGCGGATATCCGCCAAAAATTCGACATCGTAAAATCCTGGATGCGCCAACAGGAACACTTCGAATGGGTAGAGCCCGGCGGAGGCGCCGTCTGTCTGCCCAGGATGCGACAACCGGAGAAAGTAGATATCGATAAGTTTTATGACATCCTCCTGAAGAAATACGGTACCTATACCGGCGCCGGACACTGGTTCGACATGCCCCGTCACTATATGCGCATCGGATATGGCTGGCCCTCCCTGGCCTCGCTGGAGGAAGGATTGCAGTCCCTGACCCGTTGCCTGGTGGAAGCAATCCGCTGAGACCTGCCGGAAGCCGGGTGCTGAAATCTGCTGAGGTATTCTCAAGGAGAGTGAGCTATTCCTGGGAGAGATTGTAGGCCGTGAGCCTCGTTTTATCTTTCTCTATGATGGATCTTGCTTCCAAAAGGCTGACCTTCAGTTCGTTAAAAGAATCGGTCAATTCCGGAAACTCAGCGCGCTGACAGGCATTTTCAAAATCCTGGCATTGAGCCTGGATAGACAGCAGTCCCACAAACCCGAATAAAGGTTTTATCTTATGAACGGCACTTTTAAGGGCCGAAATGTCCTCAGCCGTATAACTGGAAAAAATGACTTGCGCGAATCCGTCATAATCCTTCAAAACGTCCGCGAAAGTCTCCTCAATCATGACGTAATCGCCTGCATATAAGTCAGATAGATAGTGGCCATCGATGGGAGGGCTGAAGGAGAACGCGGTATCGGACAGTGACTTGTTCATAAAGGATGGTGAGATAGTTAACGGCGGCTAAAATAATTTATTGTTTTCTGTCGTTCAGTCTGGGGGAAACCCCTAAAATCCAGTTTACCTCTTGCGAAACCCGTTCATCCTACTCTTCAAGTCCTTTTACGAGGATATAGTCTATTCCGGGCTGCGGGATGAGCATAACCCTTCCAAACGGAAAAAGACCATCCGGTTCAACCAGTTTATCCTGCTGATCCTGATCGCGCACTTCGTGTCCGTCATCTCCTATTTCGCTTTTGGTCTTTATATCAGCGCCCTGATCAACCTCAGCGCCGCCTATATCTTCATCGTCGCCTATCACCTCAATTTGCGGCGGCAATACCTGCTCGCCCGGATGGTATCCGTGCTGAATCTGAACCTGTACCTGGTCATCATGAATTATATGGAAGGGATAAAGGCCGGGGAATACCTGTTCTATTTTCCTTATTTCCTGATCATGACCTTCATCATCAGCTTCAGAAGGAATGTCATGGAGCTGGCGACTACCTACCTGATCACCATTGTTTCCCTGCTGTTCTGCTACTACCGATGCCCGCAGGAGAACTATTACCAGGTCCATATCGCGCACATGTTCGATCGCCTGTATGAGAACAGCCTCGTCATTTCTTTATTGCTGACCACCTTCTTTTCATATGCTATCCTTCGCATCAACAGGAATAATGAATCGGCTATCCTGAAAGAAAAACAGTTTGCCGATACTATTTTCAATACTTCCCTTGACGGCGTATTCATCCTGGATGCGGAAGCGCTGATCATCACCGATTGCAATAAACGCGCGGTCGAGCTGCTGGAGATCGAGGACAAATCGCTGATCATCGGCGCGCCCATAGACAACCTGTTCACCAAAGAGCACCTGCGGCTGTTTAACAGTATTGGAAAAAATCCCGCCGATGAACAGGCGGAGACAAGCAGCTGGCAGGGCGAACTGGCCCTTACTTCCCGCAAAGACAACACCGTCTTTGCATTTGTCAACGTGGTCTCTTTCTTCGATAATGACCGGCGTTTCTGGAAGATCAGCGTGCTGGATATTTCCGAGATCAAGATGACCCAGTTCGAGCTGATGAAGGCCAAACAGAAGGCAGAGACCGCCTCGAGGGCTAAGTCCAGGTTCCTGTCCAATATGAGCCA